>WGFF01000048.1 GCA_015492355.1 Deltaproteobacteria bacterium | reverse complement strand
CAGACAAGTCTGAAAAAGATACCCATTACCATGAAAAGAAGGAGTCCTTTTTAAATCTCTTCTCTCCCCGAGACCTCCATGGATGCCCTGGCAAAGACAGCACCGAAGAGGAATATACACACCGAATAGAATATCCACAGAAGCAGTATAAGGAGCGCACCGAGAGAGCCGTAGAACCTGTTATATCCGGGGAAGTTCCCTATGTACCACGCAAAGAGATGCTTTGCCACCTCCCAGAGGAGGGTAAAGACAAAACTCCCCACAAAGGCACACCAGAAGGGAAGCATCCTGCCAGCCACTGTCCTGTATACCAGACCCACAGAGAGGACCACAATGAGAAATGGCAGAAAGTACTTGAAGGTAAGGCTCCTTTCAAGATAATAGCCGAGTCTGCCCACCTCCATACCCCTTATCAGTTCCACAAGGGCTGTGATACCGATGGAGATGAGCACCCCTGTGATGGCAATGAGTATAACCATCATGCCCTTGAGCCTTTTAAGAAAGAAACCGTACCTACTTCCCACATCGAATATCACATAGAGGGAGCTACTCAGGGCACTGAGCACGAGTTCTGCACTCCACAGAAGGAAGAACACACCCAGCCAGCCCAGGGTCTTCCAGTTCTGGACAAGCCCCCTCAGGTCTTCTATCATCCTGTCGCTCAGATAGGGCACCCCTTCCCTGGCAAGCCTTACCACCTCCTCGAAAAGACCGGCCTTCGTTCCAAGTACAAATCCCAGAAGGGCGGTTATGATAAAGAGTATGGGTATGAGTGAGAAGATGGCAAAAAAGGATATACCAGCCCCCCTGTTGAAGCAGTCATACTCGAAAAAAAGCCTCACAGAACGGGCAACTATCCTGAAAAACAGGGACAGATACCCCTTAAGACCTCTCATAGTAGCCAGCATGGATAAGCCCTGAAAGGACCTACCGCCTCCTCCTGAAACTCACCCTCACAGGGACATTCCCCACACCAAGCCCCTCCCTCAGCCGTCCCTCGATATACCTGCGATAGGAATCCTGTATGCCCTCTGGATGGTTCGTAAATATGAGAAACCTCGGCGGGGACACACCGGTCTGGGTGATATAGTAGAGCTTTACCTCCCTGCCCCTCCAGGAGGGTGGCGTATAGCGGGATGTTATCTCACCAAGGAGCCTGTTCAATAAAGAGGTCTGGAAGTGCCTTGTACTCTGCTCGAAGAGTTCGTCTATAGTGGAAAAGAGCCTCTTTATGTTCCTGCCGGTCATGGCAGAGACAAACACGACCGGTGCAAAGGAAAGCCCCCTTATCCTCGAACGGATATGCCCTGTATAGAGGTGTGAGGTTCTGGCATCCTTCTCAACGAGGTCCCACTTGTTCACAACGATTATACATGCCCGTGCCCTTTCCTCTATAAGCCCTGCTATCCTCTCATCCTGCCCCATTACACCCTCGGTGCCATCGAGCACAAGGAGCACCACATCCGCCCTCTCTATGCTCCTTATGGCACCCATGACAGAAAAGACCTCAACGGTTCTGCTTATGCGGGCTTTCCTCCTTATGCCTGCGGTATCTATAAAGAGGTACCTCCTTCCGTCGAGATCGAGTGGTGTGTCCAGGGCATCCCTTGTTGTGCCCGGAAGATCGCTCACTATAGCCCTCTCTTTTTTGAGGAGCCTGTTAAGAAGCGATGACTTGCCCACGTTGGGTCTACCCACTATGGCAACCCTTATCCTCCCCTCTTCTGAACCGGTCTCTTCTTCCTCAGGCGGAAGAAGGGATAAGACCCTATCAAGGAGTTCATCCATCCTCCTTCCGTGCTCAGCAGAGACGGGTATCATATCGTCTATACCGAGGACGAAGAACTCTGGAAGACCTGCCTCCTTTCCTGCGGAGTCTATCTTGTTTATCACATAGACCACAGGCTTTCCACACATTCTGAGCATGTGGACGAGTTCCCTGTCCTGTGGTGTGGGACCTGTCCTTCCATCCATGACAAGGATGATAAGGTCTGCCTCCTCTATTGCCAGACGGGTCTGGAGTATGACCTTTCTGGGTATCTCCGCCTCTGAGTCGGGCTCAAAACCGCCTGTATCAACGATGGTAAATCTCCTGCCCCCTTCATCGACCTCTGCGTAGTTGAGGTCCCTTGTAACCCCGGGTTCATTGGTTGTGATCGCCTTACGCCTGCCGAGGAGCCTGTTGAAGAGGGTGGATTTGCCCACATTCGGTCTGCCCACTATTGCAACAACCGGTCTCATCACCCTAATGATAACCGAACTCCCTCAGTGCCCTCTTATCCTTTGTCCATTCCTTCTTTACACGCACAAAGAGCTCAAGATACACCCTTGCACCGAGTAGACCCTCTATCTCCTTCCTTGCGGATGTACCTATCCTTTTGAGCATCTGTCCACCCCTGCCTATGATGATACCCTTCTGGGAGTCCCTCTCAACGTTTATCGTTGCCATTATGTGTATGAGGTTCTTCTCCTCATCCTCCCTGAACCCGTCCACCACCACAGCCACTGCATAGGGTATCTCCTGCCTGGTGAATATAAAGACCTTCTCCCTTATTATCTCCGCAACTATGAACCTCTCGGGCTGGTCTGTGATTATATCCTCGGGAAAGTACCTCGGTCCCTCAGGCAGTATCTCCCTTATGGCTGTGATTAGAATATCCACCCCATCGTTATTGATAGCAGAGATGGGCACTATGGTGTTGAAGTTAAACATCCCTGAATACTCATCCATGAGAGGGAGGAGTGCCTCCTTTTTAACCCTGTCTATCTTGTTTATGGCGAGTATGACAGGCACCTTTATCCCGGATAGATTCTCCATTATCATCCTCTCTGCATCCCCGGGCGGAACACCCGCCTCGACCATGAAGACCACACCGTCCACATCAGAAAGGGCACGTATAGCCTCTTTTACCATGTATTCGTTGAATATACCCCTTGCCCTGTGTATGCCAGGGGTGTCGATAAATACTATCTGGCAGTCCTCGAGATTCTTCACCCCACGGATCCTGTTCCTTGTGGTCTGGGGCTTGGATGAGACGATGGATACCTTCTCACCGAGGATGACATTGAGAAGGGTCGATTTACCTACATTGGGTCTACCTATGATGGAGATGAAACCAGACCTGAAAGGCATAACTTAAGATTATCACCAACATAACCTCCCTGTAAAGAACATCCTTGACCGCATCACCCCTTTTGTGTACAAAAATACCCTGACCATAAAGACCCACGTACGGTGCGTATGATGAGACCATTCAGGGACCTCTACACAGGGGAGTTCATATCGAGACCAAACCGCTTCACCGTGGTATGCAGGATGGAGGGCTCAAAGGTACGTGCCTTCCTTCCCAATCCCGGAAGACTCTGGGAACTCCTCATTCCCGGAACAAGGGTGTACATGGAGAGAGCAGACCGAAAGGACCGCAAACTTCCCTACACCGTTGTGGCGGTGATGAAGGACCACACACCAGTCCTTCTCCACACCCACAGAACAAACGACATAGCCCTGTTCCTCATAGAGAAAGACCTCATCCCGGGACTCGAGGGTGCAAGGGTTATAAGGAAAGAGGTACCCTACAGGGACAAAAGATTCGACCTCCTTGTGGAAAAGGACGGGACACAGAGATACGTGGAGGTGAAGTCCTGTACCCTTTTCTCCCGGCATACCGCCATGTTTCCTGACGCACCAACACTCAGGGGTAGAAGACACATAGAGGAACTCGCCTCTGTGGGTGGAGTGGTCATATTCATCATAAGTAATCCCTCTGTGGATTACTTCCTCCCTGAATACCATACAGACCCTGAATTTGCAGAAGCCCTCTACAGGGCAAGGAAGGATGTGGAAATAATCCCGGTGACCATAAGACTCAACGACGCATTCCACATACTCCCCGAGACAAAGAGACTTGCCATACCATGGGAGATAGTGGAAAGGGAGAACAGAGACAGGGGAGCATATATCCTTATCATACGCCTTGCAAGGAAGAGAAAACTCCAGATAGGCGGGCTTGGAAGGATTACACTCAGAAAGGGCTATTACATCTATACCGGCTCTGCCCTCAAAGGACTATCGAAGAGGATGGAGAGGCACAGAAGGACACGAAAGAGGGTTTTCTGGCACATAGACTACCTGAGAGAAGAAGGGGAACTCAGGACCATAATCCCTGTAAGGACAGAAGACCGCATCGAATGCATGATGGCAGAGAGACTAAGGGGTATGGCGGACTGGGCTGTGGATGGCTTCGGCTCATCGGACTGCACCTGCGGTACCCATCTCTTCGGTATGGAGGAAGACCCCATGAGGTCAAAAGGGTTCATAAACCTCATCCAGTACCTCAGGATGGAAAGACCCCTTGGGTTCGGGTATAATAAAGGGGGAGTTTTTTAAAGAGTCTCCCCTCTTTCAAGGACACCATGATCTATCTTGACAACGCTGCAACAACCTATCCCAAGCCAGAGGCTGTCTATCAGAGAATAGACCACATCCTAAGGCACATAGGTGGCAATCCTGGAAGGTCCGCCCACAGCTCTGCCCTCGAGGCAAGCAGGGTAATATTCCACACAAGGGAGGTTCTCTCCAGATTACTGAACATACGCGATGCCTCAAGGCTGGTATTCACAAAGAATGCAACAGAGGCGATAAACCTTGCACTCAAGGGTATACTCAGACCAGGAGACCACGTGGTCACCACATCCTTCGAGCACAACTCTGTTGCAAGGACGCTCAGAAGGCTTGAATCCATGGGTGTGGAGACCACAAGGGTGAGGGCAAGGAGATACGACCTTGTGGAGCCCTCTGATATAGAAGGGGCTCTTACAGGGAGGACATCCCTTGTTGTGATGACACACGCCTCGAATGTGCTGGGCACTATCCAGCCTATAGGAGAGATAGGTTCCTGCCTCAGAAAAAGGGGTATACCCCTCATGGTAGACGGTGCACAGAGTGTGGGTGCCATGGGGCTGGATGTGGAAGCCATGGATATAGACATCCTTACTGGCACGGGACACAAGGCACTCTTTGGTCCACAGGGTACAGGCTTTCTCTACATAAGGGAAGGGCTCGATATACCACCCCTTGTGGACGGTGGAACGGGCGATGACGAAAATGAGCCTGATATGCCCGACAGACTCGAAACCGGCACCCTCAACACCCCGGGTATAGGTGGGCTGGGGGCAGGGGTGGAATTCATACTCAAGGAGGATATAAGGAAGATAAGGGAACACGAAGAGGGGCTTTTGGAGGGTATACTCAGGGGGCTTGAGGATATAGAGGGTATACATATACTCGGTACTAAGGAGGCCTCCCAGAGGGTGGGGCTTGTATCGTTCACGATGGAGGGTATAGAGCCTGAGAAGGCAGGGCTTCTACTTGACAGGGAATTCTCCATCATGGTGAGATGCGGAACCCATTGTGCCCCGGATGCACACAGAACAGCAGGCACATTCCCCCATGGCACCATACGTGTAAGCCCCGGGTATTTCAACACCCATGAGGATATAGAGGATTTTCTAAGGGCAATAAGGGAGATAAGGAAAGGGATATGCTGATACTCGGTATAGAATCATCATGCGATGACACAGGTGTAAGTGTGGTGGAGGATGGCTTTCTTATACGCTCCTCTGTTGTTTCATCGCAGGACTTTATCCATTCGAGATACGGTGGGGTGGTACCTGAGCTTGCCTCAAGAAGACACATAGAGGTAATAATACCCATTGTGGAGGAGGCTCTGAGGGGTGCGGGTGTAATCCTTGACGATATAGATGCCATAGGTGTAACCCAGGGTCCAGGGCTTGTGGGGTCCATACTGGTGGGACTCTCCTTTGCCAAGGCAGTGTCCTATGTAAAGGGTATACCCTTTGTGGGTGTCAATCATGTGGTCTCCCATCCCCTTGCGGTATTCCTCAAGGAAAAGGGTGGAGACAATAGGGGGGTTCCGGATTTCCCCTTTGTCGCACTCGTTGTATCCGGTGGACATACTGTACTCCTCCTTGTAGAGGACTACACCCGCCACAGGACCCTGGGACAGACAAGGGATGATGCCTGCGGAGAGGCCTTTGACAAGGTTGCAAAACTCCTGGGGCTCGGCTATCCAGGTGGGGCTATTATAGACAGGCTTGCAAGGGAGGGAGACCCGGAATACATAGAGTTTACAAGACCATACATAAGTCACGGAAGCCTCGAGTTCAGCTTCAGCGGGCTCAAGACTGCTGTACTCAACTATGTGAGGAAACAGGATAGACCACTCACAGAGGAGACCGTAAGGAACATCTCTGCAAGCTTCCAGGAGGCATGTGTGGATGTGCTGGTAAAGAAGTGTGAATGGGCTATTGAGGGCACAGGACTTGGAGACCTCGTTGTCTCAGGGGGGGTATCGTGCAATTCGAGACTGCGAAGGAGACTCGGGGAGATGGCAGAGAAAAAGGGGATAAATCTATTCATCCCGCCACCACATCTCTGTACAGACAACGGCGCAATGATAGCACTGAGTGCCTATCACCTGCTCAGGGAGGGAAAGAGGGGAGACCTCACCATGAATGCCATACCCACCTGGGAGGACCTTTGATGGTCCTTCGCGGGATAAAGCCCAGGAAGAGACTGGGTCAGCACTTTCTTGTCGATAGAGGGGTTGCAGAGAGGATCCTTGATGTCTCGGGTGTGGAGAGAGACGATACGGTTGTGGAGATAGGTCCTGGAGATGGGATTCTCACAGAAGGGCTCCTTAAGAGGGCTACCCATGTGATAGCCATAGAGATAGACAGGAGGCTTGCAGGGGCTCTCAGGGAGAGGTTCAGGGGATGGGAAAATCTCGAATTAATACAGGCGGATGCGCTCGGGGTATCATACACAGGGCTCTCGGAGAGGTACGGGAAGAGACTCAGGGTGGTGGCAAACCTTCCGTACAATATATCCACACCCATCCTCATAAGGTTCATAGACCAGAGGACCGCCTTCAGCTCCCTTACACTCATGTTTCAGAAGGAGGTGGCACGAAGGATAACCGCCCCTCCAGGCACAAAGGACTACGGAGTACTCTCTGTGTTAGCCCAGGTGTACATGGATACAAGGGTTGAGTTCGACCTGCCACCACAGGTATTCAAGCCCAGACCGAGGGTTGACTCATCGGTTGTAACACTCATACCCCTCCCAAGCCCCCGAGTGAGGATATATGACGAGGAGTTCTTCAGAAGGACGGTAAGGTGTGCCTTTGGAAAGAGAAGAAAGACCCTTCTCAATGCACTTATGGACCTCGGTGTGGGAAGGAAAGACCTCTCAGGGATTCTTAAGGGGCTCGGTATAGATGAGAGGCGCAGGGGAGAGACCCTGAATCTTCAAGAATTTAGCCTACTTACAGGTGCGATACTCGATTTCTCAAGGAAAAGGGGCGGTAAAGAGCCTTGACTTTTCAAGAGGGGTGGGATAATTTTTTG
>WGFF01000047.1 GCA_015492355.1 Deltaproteobacteria bacterium | reverse complement strand
CCAGGATTTAGTCCCAAAAAGATACCCATTACCAAAAACTATGGATAAAACCTCCTGGTTACAGGTAATAAAAACCTTTGCAAAGACCACAGGTCCTAAGGGGTCTCCCTTATCCACCTGTTTCCTTCAATATCCCCTCCACACACCTTTTCACATCCCTGCTCTCCATCACCGCTGATATGAGTGCAACACCCTCTGCCCCCCTTTGCATAACCTCTTTTATTCTATCCCTCCTTATACCGCCTATTGCAAACACGGGTATGGATACCCTCCTGCATACCTCATCGAGTACCTTGATTCCCACTGGGGGACCGTATTTCATCTTTGAAGGTGTGGGGTACACAGGTCCCAGGGTTATGAAGTCAGCCCCTTCTCTCTGTGCCCTGAGTGCCTCCTCCACACTGTGTGTGGAGACCCCTATAAGTCTATCTTCAGGGAGATACCTTCTTACCTCGCACGGAGGAAGTCCCCCATGACCGAGGTGTATGCCATCTGCATCCACTGAAAGTACGATATCGAGCCTGTCGTTTATTATGAGTCCAGCATCGTATCTCTCTGTGAGTTCCCTCAGCCTGAGTGCAAGGTTGTAGAGTTCCCTTCCATCGAGGTCCTTCTCCCTGAGTTGAATCCATCCTGCCCCGCCCCTGAGAGCCTCTTCCACCACAAAGAGGAGGTCCCTTCCACAGGTATTCTTCCTGTCCGTTACAAGATAGAGTCTTTGAGACGGTTTCAGAGTGAATCCCCTTCCCATAGCCTTTTGTTTATGACTATAGCCAGTACAATCACTACGAGTGCGAGGCTTACCACCTGTGCTGTCCTCAGGGGACCGAGCATCAGGCTATCAGCCCTGAAGAACTCCACAAAGAACCTGCCCGTGGAGTACATCACTATATATACCGCAAAGACAAAGCCATCCCTGTAGGTCCTCTTCCTGAGATAGAACCACAGGAAGGCGAATATACCCAGGTTTATCGCCATCTCGTACAGCATCGTTGGATGTATGGGTATGCCCGGGTATTCAGAGCCTGCTATGCTCTGTGGAGGGAAGACCATACCCCAGGGCATGGTAGTTGGGGTGCCGTGGGCATCTCCGTTCATGAAGTTGCCGAATCTACCGAAAGCCTGTCCGAGTATTATGGCGGGTGCACTGCAATCTGCCATACGCCAGAAGGATATGCCCCGCCTTTTAAGGTAGTACCATGCAGAGACCACCCCACCTATAAGCCCGCCGTGTATTGCAAGCCCTCCATGCCATATAGCAGGTATCTCCCGTGGATAGAGGGAGTAGTAATCCCAGTTGAATATGACGTAGTATATCCTTGCCCCGAGTATACCACTGATTACAGCCCATACAACAAGCCCTGTAATATCGTCGTCCTTTATGCCGAGGGCCTTTCTCCTTGCCTCAGCCTTTATGAGGTAGGTTCCCACCACTATGGCGATAACGTACATGAGCCCGTAAAAACGTATCTGTAATGGACCGTATTCAAACAGTACAGGATGCAATTCCTCACAACCTCCGTCCCTTACACAGGACCTGCACTCTCTATCATACCCTCTATGGGGCTCGATGCCTGGGCGTAGAGTTTCCTTGGTATCCTTCCCGAGAGATAGGCAAGCCTTCCTGCCTCCACCGCAAGCCTCATTGCCCTTGCCATGCTCACAGGGTCTTTTGCACCTGCTATGCCTGTGTTCATGAGCACACCATCACAGCCGAGTTCCATAGCAACCGCTGCATCCGATGCAGTGCCAACACCTGCATCGACTATCACAGGCACCTTTACTGTTTCGAGGATTATCCTTATGTTGTAGGGATTCCTTATACCCAGTCCACTGCCTATGGGTGCGGCAAGGGGCATGACAGCACTACAGCCCACATCCTCGAGCTTCTTTGCAACCACAGGGTCGTCGTTGGTGTAGGGGAGCACCGTAAAACCTTCCTTTACGAGTATCCTGGATGCCTCTACAAGCCCCGCGGTATCAGGAAAGAGGGTCTTCTCATCACCTATGACCTCGAGCTTTATAAGGTCCACCCCCAGTGCCTCCCTTGCAAGGTGTGCCGTCCTTACAGCATCCTCCACTGTGTAACAGCCAGCCGTGTTGGGCAGGATGGTATACCTGCTGGTGTCTATATGATTCAGAAGGGAGTCCTCTTTACTGTTGAGATTGACCCTCCTTATTGCCACTGTTACAACCTCTGCACCAGAGGCACGGAGTGCCTCCTTCATTACATCGTTGGAACTGTACTTGCCAGTGCCCACCATGAGCCTGGAACGAAACGTCCACTTCCCTATCCTTAGAAGATCCTCCATCTTGTCTTTCCTCCTTTGAAAGGTTTTGGAAGGGGATACAGAAGCCTACCCTCCACCGACCATGCGTACTATCTCTATCCTGTCTCCTTCGTTGATGGTTCTTTTCCCGTGGGTACCCCTGGGGACTATCTCTCTATTTATCTCCACTGCTATACCCGCTGGTTCGATGCGAAGATGCTCGAGTAGCCCCTTTACGGTTATACCATCCTCTACCTCTCTCGGTTCGCCGTTTACATAGACCTTCATCTCTAAAAGTATATATCCCTCCTGCCCTCTTCTATCTCGTTGAGTCTCTGTGCGACCTTTTCCCTCAGGGAGGGGTCTTCTATATCCCTGATGCCGGTGGTTACAGCCCTCTTGAGCACATCTGTACAGCCATTCCTTGCGTGGTCTTCTATATACTCCTTGAGCGTGAGTACTGCATTAGCCTGACAGAACCTCTTTATCCCTCCTTCCATGGTCGTCTCTGTAAAATGGCTTCCCACCCTGCCACTGCGGTAGCACGATGTACACAGGCTGGGAAGGAATCCCGCCCTTGCAATAGATACCATGACCTCCTCGAGGGATCGACCATCGTTGATGGAGAACTGCTCGATGGAGTCTTCCCTGTGTGCATATCCTCCAGGGGTGGTACTCGATCCTGCGCTCAGCTGGGTGGCACCTGTACGGATGAGCTCATCACGCAGTAAAGAGGGCTCCCTTGTGGATACGACCACACCAGCTGAGGGTACAGAAAGCCTGTAGATGGAGACTATCTTCTTGATATCCACATCCGTTACAGGATGGGGTACCTCCCTCAACAGAGCCCCCTTGGCAGGTCTGAGCCTTGGTATGGATATGGTATGGGCATGTGTGCCAAACCTCTCGTAGAGGTGTATGGAGTGGGCAACCGTTGCCAGACAGTCGTACCTGTAGTCGTAGAGCCCCAGGAGGGCACCTATGCCCACATCCTGAAACCCTGCCTCAATAGCCCTGTCCATCACCTCGAGCCTGTAGGTATAGTCCCTTTTCCTGCCGGAGAGATGCATCTTCCTGTACGTGGGTATATGATAGGTCTCCTGAAAGACCTGATAGACACCCACGCCAGAGGACTTAAGCCTTCTCAGGTCTTCCACGTCCATGGGTGGTGCGTTCACATGGACTATCCTTATATCCGTATGCCTGTAGATAGCCCTCACTGCATCGACTATGTAGTCCACACCCCATCTGTTGTCCTCTCCGCATACAAGAAGGACCCTCCTGAATCCCCTCCGCTCGAGTACCCTTGCCTCCTCCACTATCTCATCCACAGATAGAGCCTTCCTTCCTATATCCATGTTGCCTGCCCTGAATCCGCAGTACACACATCCATTGGTACAGTAGTTGGATAGATAAAGGGGAACAAAGAGCACTATCCTCCTGCCAAAGACCCTCTCCTTGACCCTGCCCGCGGTACTGTGTATGAGGGAAATGAGATCAGGGTCTTCCACCTTCAGAAGTAGTGCGGTATCCTCTATGGAGAGCCCCCTCAGGTATTCTGCCTTCCTCAGGATGGAAAGTACCTCCTTTCTGGAAGGTGAAGGGCTCTCTTTGAGCAGGGATTCTATCCTCTTTCCATCAATAACCATAAGCCTCCAGAAAAAACAAAAGCCACCTCCACGAAGAGGCGGCTTTTCTGAATAAAATATACTATCCACAAAAACCGCTTCCCTTCGCTGGTATTATCCAGATCAGGTTCCAAGGGTCTTCCCTCCCTGAGAGGGAACTCTCAGCCCCTACGGGCTCCCCCACGGTTTTTTAAAGGTAATGGGTATCTTTTCAGGACTAAATCCTGAGGGAAACCCCTTTTGTAAAAGGGGTTTCCCTCAAACTCCCTTCCCCAAAACTTCTAATCTAAAGTTTTTTGGGAAAGGGGACCGGGGAAAACACTTTTTTACCAGAAAAGGGCGATAGCCCAGAGGGTTTTCCCCACAACATTCAAAGACCTTTCACATAAACACCCTCTTATCAGGATGCAATATAAGGGGATATCCTCTCTTAAAACAATAGCAGGAGAGATAGTATAAGTCAAGCCCTTATATGAGTTTACTTGCGGAGATTACCATCTCTGCTATCTCGCGCATCTTTTTGTTCTCTTTCTGGGAGTGGGTCTGGAGGAGCTTGAAGGCATCCTCCTCACTCAGGTTGCATCTCTTCATGAGTATGCCCTTTGCCCGCTCTATGAGCTTGCGTGCCTCGAGTGCCTCTTTGAGGTCGTCCACCTCTTCTCTGAGCTTTTGGAACTCACCGTACCGTGCAAGGGCGAGCTTGATGGCTGGTTCGAGCTGTTTCTTGGTCACTGGCTTCATGAGATAGGCGAACACACCAGCACCTATGGCTCTATCCGCCAGTTCCTCTGATGCAATACCTGTAATGAGGATTATGGGTACGGAATATACCCTGTTTATAGCCTTTGCAGACTCTATTCCATCCATCTCTGGCATCTTTATATCGAGTATTATGAGGCTTGGTCTGAGTTCCTCCGCAAGCCTCAAAGCCTCTCTGCCATCTCCCACCGCACCGACTACCGTGTAACCGAGTAGCTCGAGCTGTTTTTTGAGGAAACGCCTTGTATTGACATTGTCCTCTGCTATGAGTATTCTTAAGCCTTTAAGGTCTGTAGATTCTGTCATAACGTACCATTTCCACGGGTCTGAATGGGAGACTATATCAGTGGTGCCGAAGGGGGGATTCGAACCCCCATGGGCTTGCGCCCACTAGATCCTGAATCTAGCGCGTCTACCAGTTCCGCCACTTCGGCATGAAAATCTGAAATTATACGGTTGAAATCGAAACAGTTTCAGGCTATATTTGTGGAAGAGTACACCCTGAAACAGGAAAACCTTTACAATTAAAAAATTTTGTCATACCAGAAATCTTAAGTCAAGGGAGTTTTTATGAAGTTCTTTATCGACACCGCCAATGTAGAGGAGATAAAAAGGGCAAACGCATGGGGACTGGTGGATGGTGTTACCACCAATCCCACCCTTGTGGCTAAGGAGAAAAGAAGGTTCGACGAACTGATAGAGGAGATATGTTCTGTTATAGACGGTCCTGTAAGCGTAGAGGCTGTGAGTATGGATACAGAGGGGCTCATAAAGGAGGCAAGGGAGCTGTCCAGGATACACAAGAATATAGTGGTAAAGATACCCATGACACTTGAGGGACTCGGTGCGGTCAGGACACTCACAAGGGAGGGTATAAAGACGAATGTAACCCTTGTGTTCTCGCCCCTTCAGGCGCTCCTTGCAGCAAAGGCTGGTGCAACCTATATAAGCCCCTTTGTGGGCAGGCTCGATGACGTTGCACATACAGGTATGGAACTGGTGCACCAGATACTCGATATATATGAAAACTACAGTTTCACCACAGAGGTCATTGTTGCGAGTATAAGGAATCCCCTGCACGTACTCGATGCTGCACTTACAGGTGCACATATAGCAACGATACCCTTCAAGGTGCTTGAACAACTCTCCAAGCATCCCCTTACTGATGTGGGTATCGAAAGGTTCCTGAAGGACTGGGAAAAGGTACCACGATAGAAAAGCCCCTGAAACAGAAGAGTTGACCATCCACAGCGGTCAGAAAAGAACCATCCCCCTTGCCTTTTTTAAAAGAGAGATACCAGGGGACAGAAGGGCACTGCTCACCAGAGATACGCAGTCCGACGGCAGGGATTCGCTCGGGTCTCTTTTCTACTCAGACCTCGAAAGAATGGTAAGGGAATTCGCCATGGGGCTCCTCTCCATAGGGGTGAAACCCGGGGACAGGATAGCCCTGGCAATGGAGAATGGTCCTGAGTGGATAGTATCTGACCTTGCCATAACATCCGTGGGTGCCATAACAGTGCCCGTATATACCAATCTGCCAGAGGGAGAGATTGCCTTCATATTGAAGGACTCTGCCTCAAGGGCTATAATCCTCTCCAGAAACCTTACGGACAGGGTGCTCTCCATCAGACACCACATCCCCTCTCTCAACCATCTCATAGTATCGACTGATGAGGACGTACCAGCGGATAAGGATATCCTCTCGCTCAAGGGGGTAGCCACCCTGGGTAAGGAGAGTGGAACAGAGGGGCTTTTGAACGAAAGGCTTGAGACCACCACAGGCAGTAGCCCCTTCTCACTCATCTACACCTCTGGCACCACAGGCAAGCCAAAGGGTGCGATCCTTACCCACAATAACATACTCTCCAATATAGAGTCCGTACTGCGGGTCATAGAGATTACCGGTGATGATATCTATCTCTCCTTTCTTCCCCTGAGCCATATCTTCGAGAGGATGGTACACCATCTCCTTCTCCTCAGGGGGGCGTGTATCGCCTATTCAAGGGGACTTGCCTCGGTGGGGGCTGATATGGCGTTCTTCAAGCCCACTCTCATGGCAGGGGTGCCCTTTTTCTTCGAGAGATTGAGGGGAAGGATATACGAGGCGTTGAAAAAGGGAGGCTCCATAAAGAGGCGTATCATCGAGGGTATGATAGAGAAGGGCAGGAACATCACTGACCCTTCCACCATAAGACATACCTTTCTTGAGCGTCTGTTCATCAGAAGGATAAGGAAGAGACTCAATCCCAGGCTCAGGCTCTTCATATCAGGTGGGGCACCTCTCCCTGTGGAGACGGCAGGTTTTTTCTGGTCCCTCGGTATCCCTGTGCTTGAGGGATACGGACTCACAGAGACGAGTCCTGTTGTGGCGGTAAATACCCCTTCTGCGGTAAGACTCGGGACCGTTGGAAGACCCATACCAGGGGTCGAGGTAAGAATAAATATGGATGGAGAGATACTTGTAAAGGGACCGAACGTCATGGAAGGATACCATAATATGCCCGAGATGACGGGCAGGGTGATAAAGGATGGATGGTTTCACACAGGGGATGTGGGCTTTGTAGATGAGGATGGTTTTCTTGTAATAACGGGCAGGAAAAAGGATATAATAGTTACATCCACTGGCAAGAACGTCTCTCCACAGAAGATAGAGACACTCCTTAAGGCGGATGAATACATAAAAGAAGCCCTTGTCTACGGTGACAGAAAACCCCATCTTGTAGCCCTCATAATACCCGATAGAGAGAGCCTTGTACTTTCTGGTATCATAGATGAGACCCAGGAGGACCTTTCAGAGATGGAGGGTCTCTACAGTTTCCTTGAGGAGAGGATACACAGGAGGCTCAGGGGTCTTGCAAGGTATGAGCAGATAAGGAGGTTCGCCATACTCAACGATACATTCAGTGTGGAGACAGGGGAGCTCACACCCACGATGAAGATAAAAAGGGATATGGTTGCACAGAGGTTCCAGGAGATTATAGAAAGGCTCTATGAGTAACATAGGGGATGGAAGATTCGATGTATGTGTAATAGGACACATAACAAGGGATATAATAAAGACAGGGAATGTACAGAGGACACAGCCGGGTGGTGTGGTGTATTACTTTTCCATGACCGCACGTGCACTCGGCATGAAGGTCTGTGTGGTCACAAAGGCAAGAAGGGAGGATTCCCCTCTCCTGGATGGGCTCAGAGAGAGGGGTGTCCATGTCCTTTTCAAGGAAAGTAGAGAGACAACAGTCTTTGAAAACATCTACACCCCTGACCTCTCCACAAGAAGACAGTACATAAGAGCCATAGCAGACCCCTTCACCATGGATGATATACAGGGAACAGGGGCGGATATCTTTCATCTCGGTCCACTTACGCCAGAGGACATATCCCTCGAAGTACTCAAGGGGCTTTCAAAGAGGGCAACCATATCCCTCGATGTACAGGGATTTGTAAGGAGGATAAAAAAGGGTTGTGTGGAGTCTTCCGACTGGAAGGACAAAGAAGAAGGGCTCGGCTATGTGGACATACTCAAGGCGGATGAAATCGAGGCAGAGGCACTTACAGGTGAGAAAGACCCCTTCAAACAGATCGAAAGACTTTCAGGCTTTGGCATGGATGAGATTATAATCACCCGTGCACAGAGGGGATCGTTCATATTCCATGCTGGCAGGGTATATTCGATACCTGCATTTGTCAGGAAAGATGGCGTGGATGTTACAGGCTGTGGCGATACATACATGGCAGGATATATATTCAGAAGAAGCCAGTCTGATGATGTAAAAAGGGCGGGTATATTCGCTTCTGCAGTGGCATCACTCAAGACCACAGGGACAGGACCATTTACAGGTGATGTATCCACTGTGGAGGGGTTTTTGAGAGAGAATCCCCTTTACTGAAAGGTAATGGGTCATCGAATCGGACCTGAATTTTTTATTGCTGGGGAAAACCCTTCGGGCTATCGCCCTTTTTTGGTAAAAAAGTGTTTTCCCCGGTCCCCTT
>WGFF01000046.1 GCA_015492355.1 Deltaproteobacteria bacterium | reverse complement strand
CTATAAGACACTTCACAACCCTTGTATGCGACCTCAAGGACCTCCCAGAGGACTTCAGAAGGGAACCATCGAGGGATAGCCCGGAGTATTACTTCAGACCCTGGAAGACCATGCTCGTAAGGACAGTATCTGATGGAGGCGAGAGTTTCTATGTAAAGGGACCACACTCCCATACCATACCAGCCCTATGGAAGGCACTCAAGGGGGTAGGGGAATAGAAGATGAAGATACTTGAGATCGAAAGGCTCGCACAAAGACTTGAGGAACTGAGAGGACAGGGAAAAAGGATAGTACTCTGTCACGGTTGTTTCGACCTCATGCATCCAGGACATATAAAATACCTCCAGGCATCGAAAAGGATGGGCGATGTACTTGTGGTTACTGTAACACCTGATATATATGTAGATAAGGGACCTGGAAGACCCGTTTTCGGAGAGAGGTTGAGGGCAGAGTGTATAGCAGCGCTTGAATGTGTGGACTACGTTGCCATAAACAGATGGCCCACCGCGGTAGAGACACTGAGGCTTTTGAAGCCACATATATATGTTAAGGGGCAGGAGTTCGAAAACAGGGCGGACAGGACAGGCAAACTTCAGAAGGAACAGGAGGTACTCGGGGAGATAGGTGCAGAGATGCGCTATACCCATGAGATTGTATTCTCCTCCACAGAGCTCCTGAACAAATACTTCAGGATCGGGGATTGAGCCATGAGAGACAGGATAAGGGAAAAGATACTTACCCTCGATAAAATGGTGGACAGGGTGCGAGAGATAAAAAAGACGGGCAAGGTGGTTGTTCAGAGTCACGGGGTATTCGATATCATCCATCCAGGTATAATAAATCATCTAAACCATGCAAAGGAACTCGGCGATGTACTGATAGTTACCGTTATCAAGGACAAGGATGTCCACAGAGGTCCTGGCAGACCTGTCTTCCCTGAGAATTACAGGGTCGAGAATGTTGCATCCCTGGCGCAGGTGGATTACGCATGTCTTGTTGACAACGAGGTGCCGTTCCAGTGTGTAAAGAGGATCCAGCCCCATATATTTGCCAAGGGACAGGCATACCACGAAAGGGACAGGAAGATACACGAAAGGCTCTTCATGGAGGAGAGGGAACTTTATTTTGGAAAGTGCCGTATTATAGAGACAGAGGGTTTTTCCTTTTCTTCATCACATATAATCAACAACTTCCTCGATATATACCCGGAGGAGACAAAAAAATTTCTGGCTGAGTTCAAGACAAGGTACAGATTCGAAGAGATAGCGGACAGGATAAATGCCCTTAAAGACCTCAAGGTGATGATTATAGGCGATGGCATCATAGACGAGTATCACTACTGTGATTCCCTCGGAAAATCCTCCAAGGCAAACCTTGTGGTGAGTAAGTACCTGAGCCACGAGGCATTTGCAGGTGGTGCCTTCGCAGTGGCAAACCATACAGCGAGCCTGTGCGATGAGGTTCATCTCGTAACCCTGCTGGGTACAGAGGATACAAGGGAGGATTTTGTAAGAAAGGCGCTAAAGCCCAATGTAACAGCACGGTTTTTCTACAGGGACGATGGTCCCACCATAGTCAAGAAGAGATACATCCATGAGTATCTCAACCAGAAATTGTTTGAGGTTTGTTATCTAAATGACGATTTAATCAATAGGGAGTGTGAATCCAGGGTAATAGAGTATCTTGTCTCTGAGATTCCAAAATACGACCTTGTTATGGTATCTGATTTCGGGCATGGATTCATCACAGGGAATATAATCAAAACAGTGGAGCGGTACTCAAAATCCCTTGCTGTGAATGCCCAGACCAATGCTGCGAACGTGGGATACAATCTCATTACAAAGTACCATAAGCCCCACTATGTCTGTCTTGATGAGAATGAGTTGAGGCTTTCCAGCCAGGAAAAGTACGCAGCCATAGAAGACATTGCAGTGAAAATAGCAAGAGCCATAAAGGCGGATTGCCTCATAGTAACACTGGGTAAGAAGGGCTCTGTAGGTGCT
>WGFF01000045.1 GCA_015492355.1 Deltaproteobacteria bacterium | reverse complement strand
GAGGAGACTCTTTATGAGTTCTTCGTTGGCGAACTGCACGATCTCCGACTTTTCCTTCTCTGCCCTCTTTTTGTAATTCTCAAGGTCTGCTACAGCCCTGAGGAATCTATGGTGGTTTTCTTCTGCCTCCTTTGTCTTTGCATCGACTATTGCCCTGAGTCTATGGAGTTCTTCGTGGAGGTCTGTTGCAAGGGCTTTTCCCCCCTCCTCATCGGTTGAACACCCTTCATTACTTTCCCTTTCTTCCTCCAGTCTTTCCTTATCCTCCATACCCACCTCACCGTAAATTAGAATATATTACCGTGTTACCCATTATATACGGATTTTTGACCTGAGGGAATAGGTTTAAAAGACCTTGCTGAGGAAACCTGCGGTATAGTTTACCAGAGGGATGATCTTGGAATAGTTCATCCTTACAGGACCTATAACACCAAGTGCCCCTATGACCTCCCCTCTTCTCCCATAGGGTGCTGTAACGAAGCTCAGCCCCTCAAACTCCTTTACCTTGCTCTCCGAACCGAGCCATATCTGTATGCCACTGGTGTACATACTCCTCTCGAGTATCCTGTCGAGTATCTTCACAAGTTGTCCCTTCTCCTCGAAGGCACCAAAGAGTTTCTTCATCCTCTCAAAATCCTCTCTGAATTCGGGCTGTTCGAGTATGTTTGTCTTACCGTCCACATATATGTCGTTGGTCTCGGTGTTTGAATCGTGCCTGAAGGCCATTGAGAAGAGTTTGAGGGCGTTCTTCATGAGTTCGTTGTACTGGCTTTTTTCCTTTTTCATCTCCTCCAGTACCTTTGCCCTGAGCTGTCTCAGCGTAAGCCCCCTGCCGATGGAATTGAGATAGTTGGATATCCTATCGAGATTCAGCCTGTGCATCTTTCGGTCTATCCTTATGACCTTCTTTCTCACGGTCCCAAGGTCAAAGACTATAAGAACCATGAGATTGTTCCCTCCCAAGGGAAGGAAACTTATATGTTTTACCCTGTAGAGGTCATTCATCGGTACGAACATAAACCCTGCACAACTTGTCAGATCAGAAAGTACCCTTGTTGTCTCCTGCATTATGTTCTCAAGGGTGATTGCCTTCTGACAGCAACTTCTTATAAGGTCCTTGTCCCCTTCGAGCACCTCTTCGAGCTCAAGCATACTGTCCAGATAGAAGCGGAAGGATTTTTCTGTGGGTATCCTGCCTGCGGATGTATGGGGCTGGAGCAGGAAACCCCCTGCCTCGAGATCTGCCATGATGTTACGTATGGTGGCAGGACTGAGACCACGCACATACTTGGTCGCTATGGTCTTCGACCCAACAGGTTCAGCAGTCAGGATGTATTCCTTTATTATGGCACAGAGTATCTTCCTGGAACGTTCCTTGAGCATAAGCGAGTCTCTTGAAGGGAGTGAAGGGGTCTTTACAGAAGACCATCCTCCACACCTACCTCCCCTTATAATATACAAATACCAGAGCGGGAAAAGGCTTGTCAAGGGTTGATAGAGGTGCCCCTGTGTCTTTACGAGACCCTTCATTCAGCCAGCCCTGCCAAGAGGACGGTGCATTCCTTGGTAGACCTCGTAGAATACAGGTCATAAAATATCTTGACAACTCTAATGTGGGTCTTTTAAAATAATATAATCTTTTTAATCGGTTCTACCTTGAAGAGAGACAGGGAGAGGGGGGCCCATAGCTCAGTTGGAAGAGCCACCGGCTCATAACCGGTCGGTCCCTGGTTCGAGTCCAGGTGGGCCCACCATGTAAGTTCTTTTCCTCAAGAAAAAGGGAGGTCTTTTTTGTCAAATCCAGTTATCCTGCTCGAAAAGATCCAGAAGATAGACCTTGAGATAAAAGAGATAGGCGAGAAGCGGGCGGAATACAAAAGAAGGCTTGAGGGACTCTTTCAAGAGATAAAGACCCTGGAGGAGAAGGTGGAGGGTTTTTCTAAGGAGCTCCAGGGGTTTGAAGATTCCATAAAGGAGATAGAGGAGAGGATACGCCAGAACGAAGAGAAGATAAAAAGGGATGAGAAGAGACTCGATGATGTAAAGAACGAAAAGGAATATAACGCACTCATAAAGGAGATAAACTCAGCAAAGAAATCCAACAGAAACAACGAACAGCAACTTACCTCCCTCCTGGACAAGGCTGAAAAGAAGCGAAGCCTGCTTGAGGAAAGAGAGGGTGAGCTCAAAAGAAAAAGGGACGAGCATAAAAACCTCGTCCAGGAGATGGAGATGAAGTCCGTAGAATGGGAAAAGACCGTAGAGGAGAAGAAAAGACTGCGCGAGACCATTGTTAAGGATGTAAGACCAGACCTCCTCAGGAGATACGAGACCATAAGGACAAAGAGAGGAGGGCTTGGTGTTGTGGGTGTGAGTAACGAGACCTGTCTTGGCTGTTACATGCATATCCCCCCCCAGATGTATATCCAGCTCAAAATGGGTACAGAGGAGATTATCTCCTGTCCACACTGTCATCGTCTGCTCTATTTCGAAAAGGGTGGTCAATCCGAGGTTGTATAAGGGTGGAGAGCCCGGGCACAGGTCCCCTGAGAGAGAGAAGGTCTATGATATATTCATAGATGGTGCATCGAGGGGTAATCCGGGGAGTGCAGGGGCAGGGGTGGTTATAAAGTACAGGGACAGGACAGTAAAAAGGCTCAAGCGCTACCTCGGTATAACAACGAACAACTTTGCAGAGTACAGTGCCCTTGTAATGGCACTGGAAGAGGCAAGGCGACGGAGGCTTAAAAAGATACGCATCCTTTCTGACTCTGAGCTCATGGTGAAACAGATAAAGGGGGAGTACACAGTAAGGAGCAAGAATCTACTGCCCCTTTTTTCAAGGGCAAAGGGTCTTCTCAGGGATTTTGATGGCTACGAGGTTCTCCATATAAGAAGGGAAAAGAACCAAGAGGCAGACCTCCTTGCAAACAGGGCTATAGATGAGAGGGATTAAAACCCTCGTGCAAGGTCTTTTTGTCGGAAATCACCTCTGGCTGGAGGATACCAGGTGACCGCTACAGGATTTGTACCTGTAGAGGAAAGTCCGGACACCACAGGGCAGGGAGGTCGCTAACAGCGACCGGGGGCGACCCCAGGGAAAGGGCCACAGAGAATAGACCGCCGAAGCCTCCCCACACCGGTGGGGGTGAGTGTGTCATGGGGGAAACTTTCTGTAAAAAGTTTTCCCCATATCCCTTCAAGGAATTTTGATTTAAACGATAAGTTTTTGGAGAGAGTTTGAGAGAACCTTTTTACAAAAATGTTCTCTCACGCTGGTGTGGGGAGGCTGG
>WGFF01000044.1 GCA_015492355.1 Deltaproteobacteria bacterium | reverse complement strand
CCTCAAAGACAGGGGAATATGTGTGGATAGAGGGGCTATGGAGAGGGGGCTTAAAGGGGTGAGATGGCACGGGAGATTCGAGGTGGTAAAGAAGGCGCCTCTGGTCTTACTCGACTGTGCACACAATCCCCAGGGCATGAAGGCACTCAAGGAGGCTCTGGGTGATATACGGTACAGAAGACTCATACTCGTGATAGGTGTCATGGCGGACAAGGATGTGGATGGCATGCTCTCGGAGATAGTACCCCTTGCCCATACGGTAGTGGTCACAAGCCCGAGGATAGATCGTTCCATGCGGGCAGGGCTCCTTGCCAGAAAGGTACACACCCGTTGTGCAGTGACCATTGTAAAGGACAGGGTCAGGGATGCCTGCCTCACAGCACTGAGGCTGGCAGAAAAGGGGGATGCGGTCTGTGTGACAGGCTCCATATTCACAGTGGGTGAGGCAAGACAGTACCTTAAAGAAACCATAGCCTTGTAACAGTACGGTGGAATATGCTAATCTCTGCCAGAAAGGAAATAACCTTTGCAGGGGCTTTATAGATGATCCGTAAGAGGATTCTTCTCTACATGACATCCCTTCTCTTCTCCTGTCTCATTCTAACGCCATCCTATAGTCAGGACGATAGATTCTTCAAGAAGGAAAGTCCTGTTGAGATTACAGCAGACTCCATAAGCTACAACAGAGAGAATCGTGTATACATTGCAGAGGGTAACGTCGAGATAAAACAGGACTCGACCATCCTGTGGGCAGACAGGGCAATGCTCGATATGACCTCTGGTATCGCAACTGCCTATGGTAACGTAAGGGCAGTGGATGAGGGAGGGAATATACTTACAGGAAAGAGCCTCCATATAGATATAAGGGACAAAAAGGTAAGGGTGAAAAGGGGCAGGATATTCTTCAAGGAACAGAACGTGTATATAGAGGGCGAAGTGCTTGCAAAGACCGGCAGGGAGACCTACTCCTCTACCAGGACCTACTTTACCACCTGTGACTGCCCTGAGGGCAAAAAGCCCGCATGGAGTTTCTATCTATCCTCATCAAGGGTGACTGTGGGAGAGTTCCTCACAGGATGGCATGCCTTTTTCAACATAAAGGGAATACCTGTACTCTACTCACCCTATGTAAAGGTGCCGGTGAAGAGAAAGAGACAGACCGGTTTTCTTCCCCCTAAGCCAGGCTATTCCAGACTGAGGGGGGCAAAGCTGGACAATGCCTTTTTCTGGGCGATAGCAGACAATATGGATGCCACATTCTACCTGGATGTGGAGACAAAAAGGGGACTGGGCAAGGGTGTTGAGTTCCGTTACATACGGAAAAGGTCGAGCTACGGGGAACTTTTCTTCTACCTCTACAAGGAGAAGGATATAGACCGTGTGCGGGAGTTCAGGGCAGATGTGGATAATCTCTTGAGACCCATGACCGCTGATGACGACAGGTGGCAGGTCAAATTCTCACACAGTGAGTATCTCCCCATGGGTATAACCCTCAAGGCGGATATAAATATAGTGAGCGATGACGAATACTTCATAGACTTTGGAAAGGACACCCTGGAACGGTCTTACGAGAGTCTGGAAAGTACCATCTCCTTTTCAAAGAGCTGGTCTTCATACAGCCTTGTGGGCGAGTTCAGAAGGTTCGACAACCTGCTTTTGGAGGACGATACAACGGTACTCCAGATGCTACCGATCCTGACATTCACAAGGTCGAGCCAGAGACTTATAGGACCATTCTATTTCTCAATGGATTCAACATTTGTAAACTTCGAGAGGAACACAGGTGTGGAAGGACAACGACTCGATGTGAGACCAAAGATATCCCTTCCATTGCGACCCGGTGGATACTTTGAATTTACCCCGTCATTCACACCAAGGGCTACATTCTACTGGTCGAAGAAAAACCCCGAAGGGAGGTACATAGATAGATACCTCTACGAGGTGAAGGCAGACCTTACAACCACGTTCGTACGTATATTCAGTCCAGACCTCAAGGAACTGAAACTCCTGAGACATACCATAAGACCCAAACTGACCTATACATACATCCCACAGGCAGACCAGTACGATCTGCCATCCTTCGACGGTGAGGACAGGATACCGTTTACAAACCAGATAACCTACTCCCTCAACACCACCCTCACAGGAAAATTCATAAAGGATGGCAGGAAGTCCTATCATGACTATCTATACATGGATATAAGCCAGACCTATGACATCTATGAGGCAACCAGGAGATGGGAATCAGACACAGTAAAGAGGCGTCCTTTTTCTGACATATTTGGAGAGATAATCCTCAAGCCCACACCTGCATCCATGCTCACTGCAAGGGGTGTCTACGACGTATACGAGCGGTGGTTTGAAAACTACGATACATCCATGGGAGTGGGGGATGGACGTGGAGACAGGGTAGACCTCTCCTACCGCTATATAAGGGATGAGACACGCTATCTCGAGGCAAGGGTGAGGATAAAGACTATAAAACCCCTTGACTTCATATACTTCAACAGGTATTCCTTCAACGAGGAGATGTCCATAGAGACATCCTATGGACTCGAATACACCCATCAGTGCTGGGGTGCGCTCCTTACATACACGGATAGACTGGAGGAGAAGATAATCTTTCTTACCTTCAATCTCAGGGGACTCGGCGATATAGCAGGATTCAGGGGACGACTGGAGGGTGAATGAACCTTCCTGACATAAGGAATGCAAAAAATCTCATCTCCTTGTGGATACTATCCGCAAAGGGTATAAAAGATTGACACAGGGGTTTTATTAAGTTAAACTCTTTTTGTTAAGGACCGCTCTGTCTTTCTATAAATGGTTTGGAAAAGATGGATCGCTGAAAAGGGGGAAAACTTTCCTCGCTGAAAGTTCTCCCCCGCCTTTTTAAATGGTTTGCCCGGAAGAGGGAATAGATGTCTCCGAAAAAAGAACCCATTGAGATAGAGTGTTCAGGATGTGGTGCCAGGTTCAGGCTATGGGTACCTGTGGACCTCCTTCCAGAATGGGAGAAGGGAGAGAGGATAAACTGTTTCAGGTGCGGGGTCTCCATACTCATCAAAAAGAGTCAGGAGGGGTTTGAGACAATCTGTGAGGAAGGGGCAAAAAAGGAGATACCCACCGAAAAGGAGGCGGTCGATACAGTGCTCTTTGTTGACGATGATAGACTCGCCCTCGAGATGGTAGAGCATACACTCAAGGAAAGTGGTTTCAACGTGCTCACAGCCAGAAGCGGAGAGGAGGCTCTCGATAAGATAAACCTCCAGGACGTAAACCTCATAATAACGGATATGTATCTCAAAAATCCAAATGAACCTGGCTCATCCCTGGATGGAGAGGACCTTCTGAGAAAGATAGCAGACAGGGGTTATACCATTCCCGCCATAATCACAACGGGCAAGGATATTATAGACGAGATAGCCCTCGACCCAAAATGGTTTGAACTCCGTGTGAAGGGGTTTGTGCAGAAAGGAAATCCCTTCTGGGTGGATGAACTCAAATCAAAGATAAAAGAGGTGCTCTTCAAGGACTAAAAATCCATTTCCGCAGGGAATAGGAAGACCGTAAATTACCCAAGAGCACCGGGAGTGTTTGGCTTTCAATAAGGTAATGGG
>WGFF01000043.1 GCA_015492355.1 Deltaproteobacteria bacterium | reverse complement strand
CCATAGAGAATACGTAAAGGTTTTATTCACCGTATCGCCATGGGAGAGGAAAAAGACCCTGCCATCCACCCTGAGATAGAAGGACTCTGGATAGACCTCTGCACCGAGAAGGTCTGTGAAGAAGGCACCTATCGAGAAGTCATGGTTACCCTCTATGTATATGATCCTTGTACCCTGTTCCTTAAGTTCCATGAGGCTTTTGAGCACAGGGAGATAACGGTAGTATACCACCTCGTTGAGACCCGTCCAGAACTCAAAGAGGTCTCCCAGTACCACAAGGATATCAACACCCCTTAGGCCATCGAGAAACCTGCATAGTTCGACCTGATTCGGATCGTCAGCACCCTTAAGATGTGCATCTGCCACAAAGACTATCTTCATCCCCTGAGTGCCTCCAGAAGGGTCCTCTTCATTATATCGATCGGTGCCTTCCTTCCGGTCCACAACTCAAAGCTCAGTGCACCCTGATATACAAGCATACCGAGCCCCCTGTGGACACGCAGTCCCCTCCTCTCTGCCTCCTTTATGAGACCTGTATCGAGGGGATTGTACACGATATCAGAGACCACCACCTCAGGCTTGAGCCTTTCCATGGGAAGCAGGGAGAGATCGAAATCCCCCTTACCGCTCATACCCATGGATGTGGTATTCACAACAAGGTCGAACCTGTCTGTATAAGGAAGGATGCCTTCCTTAGAGAGGCTGACCGGGATTATATCCACACCGGGGAATTTCTCTCTGAGGTCGTCTGCAAGGTTTTCTCCCCTCTTAAGTGTCCTGTTTGCAATGACCACACAAGCTGGCTTACGGGAAAGGAGTGCGAATGCAATAGCCCTTGAGGCACCACCAGCACCTATGATAAGGATGTTCCTGCCCTCGATACCGATGGAGGTCTCCTCCTCAAGGCTCAGTATATAACCCCTGCCGTCGGTATTAAAGCCCATGAGCCTCCCATCCCTGTTGACCACCGTGTTGACAGCACCCGTATCCCTTGCATCATCGCTCAGCTCATCGAGGTATTCCATAACCCTCTCCTTATGAGGTATGGTTATGTTGACACCCTTCATATCGAGCGCCCTTATGGCATCCACTGCGTCTTTCAGATACTCCCCTGTTACATGAAATGGCAGATACACCATATCGAGCCCCAGTGTCTCAAATGCCCTGTTATGCATAACAGGGGAAAGGGAATGCCCCACGGGATCGCCAAATATACCCACTACCTTTGTTCTGCCTGAGATGTCCTTCATATCCTAATCCCCAGAATGCACACAGTAGACAAATCCACCACCACCCTGCCAGTTTACCTCCCTTGTTATACCTGTCCTGTCTCTACCCGATACAACGCGTTCGAGCCTTGGTATACAGATGGTCTCTATAAAATCCTCCTTCTCTATGCCTATCCATCGGCGTCTCAGTTTGTGGGCGACCGATGCAGTGGTACCACTGCCAAGGAAGCAGTCCAGCACCAGATCCTCGGGCACGGTGGAAAGCTCCACAATCCGTCTTATAAGTGCCTCTGGTTTCTTCCCCCTCCGAAAATTGACACCCCCTTCACCAGAAATACCTGTAACGCATATATCATCATCGGTCCAGAGATTGTCCATATCCACCATCCTGTAGAGTTCCTGTCCTCTACCAGGGATGGCATAGTCCCTGAGGGGTAGCATCTTCCTTCCGTTTATAAATATCTCTGACACCACAGTGCCCCTTCTCTTACCACGGCTCGGTGTGTATTCAACGAGATAGGCTTTGTGGGGCTTCAACAACCTGAGTATCCGCTGTATGAAACTGTGCTCACTGTGGAGGCTTACAGACTGGTAGAGTGAATCGAAGAGGGAAATGTATTCCCTCGGGGATATGGACGCAGGAAGGGAGGAGATACTGAAGGATTCGTATTCCCAGATCCTCACAGGGGTGGAGTTATTGGTATTGGTAAATTCCCTAAAAAGTCTCTTCCCTCCACTGAGGTTGACAATGGTCCTGTACTGCTTCATTATTCTCTGGGTTGCTGGCATCTTCTTTTTGAGCCTCCTGAGCCTGCCAAAGCGGATATCCCTTGCATACAGGAGGATATACTCTGTAACAGTGATGAGCGGGGACTGCCCCTGCCCGAGGATCGTCCTCCTCGGTGCCCTCTGCCAAGTTATCTGGGAGACGAAATTCTCCCTGCCGAATATATCGTCCATAAGGACCCTCAGGTGACCGAGTTCATTACAGTCTATGTGGACGAATATGAAGCCATCCTCTCTCAGAAGTTCCCTTAAGAGCCTTAGCCTCGGCTCCATCATCGAAAGCCACCCCTCTGGAGATAGGCTATCCATGTAGAGCCTACAGCCGTTACCAGTGTTATAGGGTGGATCGATATATACGAGTTTTACCTTCTCAGACAACCCATCCACAAGGGTTTTTAACACCGGCAGATTGTCTCCCTTTACAAGGAGGTTCTCGCTCCAGTCCATCGAACCAAAGGACCTCACCCTTTCAACAGTCCCTGGCTTAAAAGAGAAGGTGCCTTTCATAATCTCTTTTTTATCTCTATCTGCGGGTGGGCAGACCCTTTAAGGGGGATGTATCTTCTGAGCCGTTTCCTCAGCTTGCCTGTCTTCTTTTCGATCTCTCGCACCACAAACCTCATCAAGAGCACAGGGATGCGGGGTATGATATAAAGGAGGTCTTCCCTTGTGAATATACCTGTGGAGCCAGCCTTTTTGATTATCCTCCACAGTCTCGAAGGCGTATAGAACCGTCTCTTTATCTCCTTGCCTATCCTCCCGAGCCTGTCTATATCATAGGTATCGGAGTACACAAAACCCGTATCGTTGTAGTGGTATCCAGGGGTCTTCTCGACTATATCCTTCATCGATGAGTATCTCTCAAGCCTGAGCTTCTGTGCAGAGATGGAGTCCACACCTATCCTATCTGCAAACTCGGATATGTAGAGCATCTCTTCCTCTGTCTCGCCTATGTTCCCGAAGATGAAGTATCCATGGTAATAAAACGGAAAGTCCCTCAGCACAGAAAAGGCATTCTCTATATCCTTTCTTGTAAAGCCCTTGTTGAAGAGTTTTAGGATCCTGTCATGTGGTGACTCTATACCCATGAGCATCACCCTGAATCCAGCCTCATAAGCCTTTTCGAGCATCTTTGGATATCTTGCTATCTCGAGCCTTGCATGGGCAGCGAATCTCTTATCCAACCTTTCCTGGATTATAAGATCGCATATCTCCATAACACGCTTAGGATTGACAAAGAAGTTGTCATCCGCCATGAATATGAGCCTTGCATCGACTGTCTTGAGTTCCTCTATGATGGACTCAGGGCTCCTTGCAGAATAGGTCCTCTTCTGTCCGAAGGGATTGATATTAAAGGTACAGAACTTACAACTGTATGGACACCCCCTTGCAGTAAGGACGGTATCGAAACCAGACACACTGAGGATTATGTTCTTGCTCTTGAGATAGTAGTTTGTCCTTCTGAGGCTTCTGTCAGGGAAGGCGATACTGTTCACATCAGGGAGTTCCCTCGGTGGGTTGTGCACGATACGACCGTTCTTCCTGAAAGAAATACCCTTTATACGTTCACGATCCATCCCCCTGAGTATATCCTGTATGGTCTCCTCACCCTCACCCCTTACGATGATGTCTATACCAGGACAGTACTCAAAGAGTTCCTCTACATAATCGGTTGCCTGTTTCCCTCCCACAACGAGGTCTATATCCTTAGGGAGTCTGTTTATGAGGGCTATAACCTCCTTGAAGTAGTAACTCCAGTTACAGCTCACACATACCAGGTCTATCCCCTCCCTGTCTATGAAACCCAAAAGGTTATCTATATCCTGCAGTCTCCGTTCCTGCCTCAGGTCAACAAGGGAGATCCTGTCCACAAAGCCCTTCATGGCTGTTGCAACGTATTCGAGCCCGGTGGGGGGGAAGAACCCCATGGCAGCAGAGGATTCCCTTACATAGGGATTGAGTGCAAGAACATGTCTGTATTTCATGGTTGAATGATATTAAAAAAATAGCCTAAAGTAAAGTATAACATGAGACAAAACCCCTGTCTGCGGTGGGTGCCCACCTTGTGTTTTAAAAACCAGGATTCATCCCCCATCCAGAAGATAGGATTTTTGGGCTTATAAGGCTCTTTCTGGTGTTATGGATGGGGAGTGCATCCTGCGCGAAAGTTTACAGGCTGGAGAGCCAGTATATGGTATAATTTAATTCATGGTAATGGGT
>WGFF01000042.1 GCA_015492355.1 Deltaproteobacteria bacterium | reverse complement strand
CCCTTATTTCACTCCCATCTAAGGCACTACAGAAAGCCACAGGGGATTTTTATTGGGTTCACTGTGTGGTCCTTACGGGATTTTAAGGAAAGAGGGGATTTGACGTGTGTCTGTAATGGGTTGTGCTCAGGGATTGGATTACAGGTTCTGGAGTTCGTTTATCCCGAGTATACCTATCTGGCTCAGGTCCCTTCCCGGGAAGAAACTTTTAAGGTGATTCAGTATAACACTTTTTGGGGCGAAGCTTGCCAGGAAAACGTCTATCCTCTTGTTGGATACCTTCCGTATGGTCTCAAGGAATTCGAGCTGGTGTTCCTTTTCCTTTATATATACCTTTACCTTTGCCTCGAAGACCTCGCCCCTTTGCTCCGTCGGGTTCCACACTCCCACGTCCACTTTCTGCCCTTCCTTACGGGTCCTGTTGACCCTGCTGTCCCAGTCATCTATGACAACATAACATTCCCTTGCAACCTTTACGTCCTTCTGGGTTGAATAACGATCGAGCATGCGGTGATATATGTACGATTCAGGGAACACACTCCTGTATTTGCCGAGCCTGTCCCAGCCTGTGTAGGTCTGTTTGAAGCTCGAGTAGAGGGAGAAGAGGTGCTTAAAGAATTTAAGGTAAGTAGGGTCGTTCTCAAAACTCTTTCTCTTTATCCATGCCTTCACCTTTCTTGGCAGGTGTCTTACATCAGGCAGGTTTACAAGGTCCTCTTCCCTGTAGCAGAAGCAGATAATAGAGGCATAGTTATAGAAGTCTCCTGTCCTTTTGTCCAGGAGGATGGTGAGTATTGCCTTTATATCTGGGTCTTCTTCAAGGGATTCGATATACCTCAGGCTCCTTTCATCAACGGGAAACTCAACCTTCAAGCCATACCACTCCTCATCATGGGTATTTGGGAGCAAGTATTACAGGGCTAAAACCCATCTGGTCTGTCAGATAGGCTATTGCGGCACACGAGTAAGGTAGACTCTGATTTATGAGAAAGTTTATGTTCTCCTTGTTCTTGAGAAGTGAGGAGAGTTCCTTGGGTGTGAGTTCTTCGGTGAGGAACACCGCACCACTTACAGTTACCTCTATGGAGAACGGTCCCGATACCCTGCCAAAGGAGAGTTTGTCCTTTACTGTAAGATGGAAGGAGTTGTGCTTCTTTCTGGGGAGCCTGAAGGAGTGTTTTATCTCCCGTTTTACCTCGAGTCTTCCCGGGATGGTAGTGTTTGAGAATGTAGAATTTCTGTTGGCTATGACCTTCTGTATGAAGAGGTCAAGACACCTTATCCTGTCCCTTATATGCAATTTTAGTCCTTTCTTTTGTCGAGGCTTTTGGTGGTAGAGCAGGGGAAGAAGCCCTCCTCAGAGGCGAAATAGGTGTTGAGATTGATACGGTTTCCAAGGGCTTTTGTGTTGAGATTGAATATCTCAACAGGTACCTGTTTCTGCCACGACCTTTCGATGAACTGCTCGATCTTTGGGATGTACTCCCTTGTCCTTACAGCACCGATGTGGACGAGGTCTTTCTCGTAGTAATGGGGAACTGCCTCGAGCCAGAGCGTATAATCGAGGCTACCTGCATCACGCAGGTCTTCGAGGGAACTCAGGAGATAGTCACCTGTATGTGCAATCTGAGTGAGTCTCTCAAGGTCTCTGGCATCCACTGCCTCAAGGAGCCTTCTCAGGATGGGAAGGGTGCGTTTAAGGATGCCCTGGAGCTCCTTTTCCTTATGGAGGTTTTTACGAATGGACTGGATGAGTTCCTTTTTCGGGAGGTCCCTGGCTGTGAGGTCTTTGATCTTGAGTCTCTTCTTAAGGAGCCTGTCTATGTGGGATAGATACTTGATACAGAATATACCACAGATTACCTTTGAGGCGATGTATGCTATGTATTCTTCACTCTCCCTGTCTATGTGCCAGAGGGATGATATGCTGTTGTAGGTGAGATCGGAAAGACTGTGGACGAATCTCTCGTCCAGCACTTCCTGAATCACCCTTTTTATGTCCTGATCGCTCACTGTACCCATTGAAAGGCAGGCTCTTTCAGACTTAAAAACAATATAAGCCTCTGTGCCCCGATTGTCAAGGTTTTTTAGCAGATGGCACAAGGCTTAAGTCATTATTCATATACTGGACTTAAGCCCTTGACAGGTGGCAGAAGACATGGTATCAACAAAAAGGGCCTTGCATATTTTACAGTACCTTCCCCCAGACCACCTGAACAAGGATAATGGCGATGAAACCTTCCCGTAAGATGGAAATCCTGAAGGCGTATCTTGAGGCAAAGGGTCTTAAATCCACAACCCAGCGAGACTACATAGCAAACGAGTTCTTCAAGACCAATACCCATATAAGTCTGGACGAGCTCCTCAAGAAGGTGAAAAGGAGGGTGCCGAACATAGGATATGCAACTGTTTACAGGACCATGAAGCTCCTCACAGAGTGCGGGCTCGCCATAGCGAGGCAGTTCGGGGACGGACAGACAAGGTACGAGAACATACCAGAGAACGGACACCACGACCACATAATATGCATAAAGTGCTCCAAGATTGCGGAGTTCCACAACCAGAAGATAGAACAGCTCCAGACCGAGATGGCAAAGAAGCTCGGTTTCAAGATAGTCAACCATAAGCTGGAGCTCTATGGTTACTGCTCGGATTGTTCGTGACTTTTTTTGATATCTAATTGAAAATGGATATTACTATCAATTGAAAACATGTTTCATCAAGAGGAAAAACTATCCGATTTTGAAAAGAAAATAGTCCTAGTAGGGAATCCCAATGTGGGTAAAAGTGTGCTCTTTGGGCTCTTCACGGGCAAGTACGCAACTGTGTCCAACTACCCGGGTACCACGGTAGAGGTCTCAAGGGGGGTGGCGTGGATAAGGAGGAAGAGATGTCTGGTGGTGGATAGCCCAGGGGTCAACAGCCTTGTACCCACCTCAGAGGACGAGAAGGTAACAAGGAACATACTTATCGAGGGGGATTTCGATGTGGTCATCCAGGTGGTGGACTCAAAAAACCTCTGGAGGGGGCTCTTTGTGACGGTACAGCTCGTGGAGATGGGGCTTCCTGTGGTCATAGCCCTCAATATGTACGACGAGGCTGGGGAGAGGGGAATAAGGATAGATACAGAGAGGCTATCGAGTATTATAGGGCTCAGGGTCGTGCCTACCATAGCGACCCAGAGGTGGAACATAGAGAGGCTCAAGGATGCAGTCCTTGCAGAGACAGAGACACCAAGGGACAGAGGGGCGGGTTTCAGGATATCCTACCCAGAGCCGATAGAGCAGGGTATAAACAGCCTTGCGGATGTGCTTCCCAGGATGGGTATCGCATCAAGGGCTATTTCACTCATGCTCCTTTCAGGGGACAGGACCATAAGGGAGTATCTCTCGCAGAGGGTCGAGCCCGGGGTGCTTGCTACCATCGACAGGATATGTGGGGACGTGGAAAGGAGGTTCTCACAATCAGTCGGGTTTATCATAAACCATCTACGGCACAAGGAGGTAGATGGCATCATAAAGAGGGTGGTAACGAGGATAGAGCCCTCTGGCAGTCCTGTTGCAGAGTTCATAGGCAGATGGTCGATGCATCCTGTGGGTGGTATACCCATACTGGTCTCTGTGCTTCTTTTCATGTACTGGTTTGTTGGGGTTGTGGGTGCTGGTACAGTGGTGGACTTTCTTGAGGAGGTGATTTTCGGCGAGTATCTCAACCCCTGGGCGCAGAGGATGGTGGCGTATCTTTTCGCAGAGGGGTTTGTCTATGATATCCTTGTCGGTCCATACGGGGTTGTAACAATGGCTCTCACCTATTCTGTAGCGATAATACTCCCCATAGTCGGCTTTTTCTTCATATTCTTCAGTATCCTTGAGGATTCGGGCTATCTGCCGAGGCTTGCCATAATGGTGGACAGGATTTTTAAGGTGATGGGGCTGAACGGCAAGGCTGTCCTTCCGATGGTGCTGGGGCTCGGGTGCGATACCATGGCAACCATGACAACGAGGATACTCGAGACAAGAAAGGAGAGGGTGATTGTAACCTTTCTGCTTGCCCTGGGGGTGCCGTGTTCAGCACAGCTCGGTGTAATACTCGGTATGCTCGGTTCTGTCTCCCTTACCGCATCCATCGTCTGGGGTGGTGTGGTCATAGGTGTGATGCTTGCAGTGGGTTTCCTCGCCTCCATACTCATAAAGGGAGAACCATCGGACTTTATACTGGAGATACCACCCATACGCATGCCCCAGCCCTACAATGTGGTACTAAAAACCCTTGTCAGGGTTGAGTGGTACATAAAGGAGGCAGTACCGCTCTTCGTTGCAGGTACCCTCTTTCTCTTTGTTCTCGACAGGACAGGTGCGCTACAGATGCTTGAGGCTGTGGCAAAGCCGATTGTTGTGGGGTTCCTCGACCTTCCAGGTGAGGCAACAGGTGCGTTCATAATGGGTTTTCTAAGGAGGGATTACGGGGCTGCGGGATTCTTTGCGCTCCAGAAGGCAGGAAGGCTCGATCCCGTACAGGTTGTGGTAAGCCTTGTAACACTTACACTTTTTGTCCCTTGCATTGCCAACTTCTTCATGATAATCAAGGAGAGGGGGCTCAGGACAGCCCTCTGGATGGCTGCTGTAATATTCCCCCTTGCAGTGGTTGTGGGAGGGGTGCTGAACGGTATCCTCAGGGCTACAGGAATAGGGCTATGATATGGATTAATGGGGGGCTTGAGGGAGGTTTTTGGAATCGTCAAAACAGGCAATGGATGGAGATATGCTGGAACACAAGATAGAAGAGATACTGGAGTTTATATGGACACTCAGGGAGAGGGGCAGTAGTTCTGTGAAGGAACTCATGTCCATAGAGGAGATAGAGCGTGTCCAGGCGGATGAACAGACACTCAAGACCATGGAATCGATGGGGCTTGTAAGGGTGGATGGCGATTCCATAACCCTCACAGAAAGGGGAGAGGAGGAGGCAAGGGAGGCTATCAGGAGGCACAGGCTTGCAGAGATACTCCTTTCAGAGGTACTCGAGATAGACGAGGGTGGCATAGAGAGGAATGCCTGTACCTTCGAGCACTCCCTCACACCCGCTGTAACAGAGAGTATATGTACCCTTCTCGGTCACCCGCCTGTCTGTCCCCATGGACTGCCCATACCGCGTGGAAGGTGCTGTATGAGAAAGACAGGCAATATACAGCCCCTTGTAAGACCGTTGAACGAGCTCGAGATAGGTGAGAAGGGCAGGATAATATTCATACTCTCCAGCTCCCATGCAAGACTCGACAGGATAAGTTCCCTGGGGATGGTGCCAGGGAGTACGGTGAAACTCCACCAGAAAAAGCCAGCCTTTGTGGTGGAGATAGGCGAGACCACCCTTGCACTGGATGAGGGGATAGTAAGGGAGATATACGTAAAAAAGGTACCATAATCAGGGCACCTGCCCGCAGGGCTTTGGCTCTGGTCCTGTCTGTAGGTTTCAGGATGGGGGAGTTTGGAGTTATGAGCCCCCTTTTCATCCCCGCCCTGAGGGGGAGGCGGGGTTTTCAGACCAGGTGGAAATAGCCACTACAAAATCCGTCTGAAATATGATACCCTTTCTTTACCATGCAACATTCTGGATTCGTACATCTCCATCTCCATACCCAGTATAGCCTTCTGGACGGTGCCATAAGGCTCAACGACCTGTTCGATGCGGTGAAGGAACACAGGATGCCCGCTGTTGCCATGACAGATCATGGCAATATCTTCGGTGCTGTTGAGTTCTATCAGAAGGCGATGGCAAGGGGTATAAAACCGATAGTTGGTTGTGAGGTCTACGTTGCCCCTGGCAGGTACACCGATCGCTCCCCTTCCTCAAGGGGGGGTACAATGGAGTCAGCCTATCATCTGATCCTCCTTGTCAAGAACCAGAAGGGATACAGAAACCTCTGCCACCTCCTTACAAAGGCGTATCTCGAGGGATTCTATTACAAGCCGAGGATAGATAAAGACCTTCTCTCTGAATTTAACGAAGGACTCATCGCGCTTAGCGCATGTCTTCAGGGGGAGATACCCCATAACATAAACATGGGGAATACCAGAAAGGCAGAGGAGATAGCAGGGTTCTACAAGGAGGTCTTCTCCGACGAGAGGTTCTATCTCGAACTCCAGTATAACGGTATAGACGACCAGAAGAAGGTCAATCAGGGACTTATCGAACTCTCCCGAAGACTTGGCATACCTGTTGTTGCAACGAACGACTGCCATTATCTGAGAAGGGACGATTCAAGGATACACGATATACTCCTCTGCATACAGACGGGTAAGACCGTAAACGACAGGGAGAGGATGAGGTTCGAGACAGATGAGTTTTATCTTAAGTCCCCTGAGGAGATGATGGAGACCTTCTCTCATGTCCCCGAAGCCATAACCAACACCATCCTTGTCGCTGAGAAGTGCAACCTTGAGTGGAACTTCGATGAGTACCATCTTCCATACTATCCTGTGCCTGAGGGTGAGACACTCGACAGCCTCCTTGAGAGGAAGGCTATGGAGGGGCTCGAGGCAAGGCTCAAGAGGCATATGGAAAAGGGCGAGGTAGAGGAATCGGGCAGGTGGCAGTACTACGAGAGGCTCAAAAAGGAGCTCAAGGTCATAAAGAAGATGGGCTTTTCAGGGTACTTCCTCATAGTCGCAGATTTCATAGAACATGCAAGGTCAAGGGGCATACCGGTTGGACCTGGAAGGGGCTCTGCAGCAGGTAGCCTTACCGCCTATTCCTTAGGTATAACGAACCTCGATCCCATAAGATACAACCTCCTCTTCGAGAGATTCCTCAATCCAGAGAGGATAAGTCTGCCAGATATAGACATAGACTTCTGCTTCGAGAGAAGGGAGGACGTTATAAGGTACGTAACCGAGAAGTACGGCAAGGAGAATGTGACCCAGATAATAACCTTTGGACAGATGAAGGCAAGGGCTGTGATACGTGATGTGGGAAGAGCCCTGGATATGCCCTACAGTGAGGTGGACAGGATAGCAAAACTCATACCCAACCAGCTCAATATAACCATAGACGATGCCATAGAGCAGGAACCCCTGCTCAAAAGGCTCATGGACGAGGACCCCAAGGTAAGGGGTCTTATAGACGTGGCAAGGGCGCTGGAGGGACTCCCGAGACATGCGTCCACCCATGCAGCGGGTGTGGTCATATCACAGAAGCCACTTGTGGAGTACCTGCCTCTTTACAAGGGACAGAAGGAGAACATAGTAACCACCCAGTATCCGATGAAGGATGTGGAACGAATAGGGCTCATAAAGTTTGACTTTCTCGGGCTCAAGACACTCACGGTCATAGACAGAACCGTAAGACTCATCCGTGAGAACAGAGGGGTGGAACTCGATGTGGACGACCTGTCACTCGATGACGAGAGTACATACAGGCTCCTTTCCTCTGGCAACACTAACGGTATATTCCAGCTCGAAAGTTCTGGCATAAAGGAACTCCTCAAGAAACTCAAGCCCAGTACCTTTGAGGACCTGATGGCTGCGGTTGCACTTTACAGACCGGGTCCCCTCCAGAGCGGGATGGTCGATGAGTTCATAAAGAGAAAACACGGCAGTGTACCTGTAACGTATGAACTCCCCCAGCTCAAGGATATACTCGAGAACACCTATGGTGTCATAGTCTATCAGGAACAGGTGATGGAGATAGCCAAGACACTTGCAGGGTTTACACCTGGAGAGGCTGACAAGCTCCGCAAGGCAATGGGAAAGAAACTGCCAGAGGAGATGCTCGAACAGAGAAACAGGTTCATAGATGGTGCAAAGAAGCGCAATGTACCGCTCAAGACCGCAGAAAAGATCTTTGACCTTATGGCGCATTTTGCCGGTTACGGCTTTAACAAGAGCCACAGCGCAGCCTATGCCCTCATCGCCTACCAGACCGCATACCTCAAGGCTCACTATCCCCTTGAGTTCATGGCAGCGCTCCTGACCTCGGATATGAATGACACAGACAAGGTGATAAAGTACATATCCGAATGCAGGGAGATGGGCATAGAGGTACTGCCACCACATCTCAACGAGAGTGCCATGGAGTTCACGGTAAGGGACGGAAAAATAAGGTTCGGTCTGGCTGCGGTCAAGAACGTGGGAAGGGCAGCGATAGAGGAGATAATATCAGAACGAAACAAAAAGCCCTTTACATCCCTTTTCGACTTCCTGAGCAGGGTGGATACAAGAAGGATAAATAAAAAGGTGGTGGAGAGTTTGATAAAGTGTGGAGCCTTTGATTTCACTGGCAGTAAGAGGGCTCAGCTTATGACATCACTCGAGACCATGATGGAAGCGGTACAGGGGGTGCAGAGGGACAGGAACACAGGGCAGACCTCCATATTCGATGTCCTCGGCTCAGGCATGCAGGTAACTGTACCAGAATTAAAGGAAGTGGATGAATGGTCTGAAAGGGAGCTCCTCTCTTACGAGAAGGAGACCCTTGGCTTTTACATCTCCTCCCATCCCCTTTCAGGCTACACGGACAGGCTCAGGGCTTTTGCAACCCATACAGTGGAATCACTGCGTGAAGGGGAAAGGGATGGTGAGGTGAGCGTGGGATGTGTGGTCACAGAGGTAAGGGAGATAAACACCAAGAGGGGAGACAGGATGGCGTTCCTCAAGATAGAAGACCTCACAGGGGGTATGGAGGTGATAGTCTTCTCTGACCTCTACCAGAGAACAAGGGAGGTTATCCATTCAGAGGAGCCCCTTCTCATAAGAGGGAGGGCTGAAAGGGACGAGGAGACCAAACTCATAGCATCGGATATAGTCCCCCTTTCCAGGGCAGGCGGTATTACCACAAAAAAGATACACATCTATGCCTCAACAGATGGACTGCTCCCCCAGAGGTTCGAGGAACTCAAGGGTATACTCAGGGAGAACCCTGGCAGGTCTCCGGTGTTTCTCCACCTTGTATACCCTGATGATGGAGAGGTGGTATTGAGCCTTCCTGATGTGCTCAGGGTGGAGCCGAAGGAGGATATGTTAGAGAGGATAAGGGGGCTTTTCAGGAACAGTGAGATAAGGCTTCTGTAAGAAGAGTATGAGTGAAAGGAGAAGGTTTGATTTCCATGTACAGACAGTGGCTCGATTTTGAAAAGCCTGTGGAGGCGGTTGAAAAGAGGATAGAGGAGCTCAGGTCCTATTCCACAGAGGACCAGAAGGAACACAGCGAAGAGATAGCAAAACTGGAGAGGAAGAGAAAGAAACTCCTGGAGGATATCTACTCGAGACTGACACCGTGGCAGATAACACAGGTTGCAAGGCATCCAAACAGACCCTATGCACTCGATTACATACAGAATGTATTCGATGAATTCGTCGAGCTCCATGGAGACAGACTGTTCAGGGACGATCCCTCCATCGTTGCAGGGCTTGCGCGTTTGGATGGCAGGGCTGTTGTGGTCATAGGTCAGCAGAAGGGCAGAAATACGAAGGAAAAACTCCACAGGAACTTTGGCATGCCCCATCCTGAGGGCTACAGAAAGGCACTCAGGATAATGAGGCTTGCGGAGCGTTTCAGGAGACCACTTATAACCCTCATAGATACCCCTGGTGCCTATCCCGGGATAGGTGCAGAGGAGAGGGGGCAATCAGAGGCTATAGCAAGGAATCTACAGGAGATGTCTACCCTCAGGGTACCGGTCATGAGTGTGGTCATAGGTGAGGGTGGTAGTGGTGGCGCCCTTGCTATAGGTGTGGCAGACAGGATAATGATGCTCGAGTTCACGATATATTCCGTCATATCACCAGAAGGATGCGCAGCCATACTCTGGAAGGACGGCTCGAAGGCAGACCTTGCTGCAAAGACACTAAAGCTCAGTGCCCCTGAACTCCTGGACCTCGGTGTCATAGATAGGGTGGTCAAGGAACCCACAGGCGGGGCTCACAGAGACCCTGATACAGTTTACAGGAACCTCAAGACCGCACTCGTGGAGACACTCTCTGAGCTGGACAATAACTCCCCTGAAGAACTCATCGAAGAACGCTACAGAAAGTACCGCACCATGGGTAAATTCCTTTAAAAGGAAGGTAGGCTCGTGGGGCTGACAGTACGGGTTGGTACCTTACCTGAAAAAAACCTTTCCTTAAAAGAGGGCTATAGCCAGAGGTATCTTTCTCCTTGACAGAGGGGTTTTACGGGGTTGTTCATGAGATGAGAAGGCTTATACTCATATCCTTTCTTTTCCTGGCTGGTATGGTTCTCTTCCTCCTCACCCTTGTTGCGTTCTTTCCTGCCAAGCCTGTTGAGGCATGGATAAGGGATACGTTGAAATCCAATGGGGGGATTGTACTGGCGGATGGGAGGTTTTACAGAATACCACCTTTCGGGCTGGGGGTGGAAGGGCTCAGTTTGTTGCTGGATGACAGGGGGAGGAGATTCGATATGGACAGGGCAGATGTCTTTTTCAAACCATTCGGCATATTATCAGGAGAGTTGAGGTTCGGTATCGAGGCGAGATTAGGGGATGGGGAGATTGTAGGAGAGACCGCCCTTGGGCTGGGTCGCATGTCAATAGATACCACAATAAGACACATGGATATAGAGGTCTTCCCCTTTCCAGAAGGTAGCGGTATAGATGGCACCATATACATGGATGGCAGGATAGATATCGACCATGACGGGAGGTGTGCCAGCGGGACAGTGGAGATGGAGGACAATGCCTTGAATGCAAGGGGTATAAGATGGAAGGGCTTGAGACTGCCCACCGGTACGATAGAGGACATCGGTATGATGATAGAACTCTATGGATGCAAAGCCAGTGTCAAGGGTTTTTGGATAAAGGCAGAGAACCTTTCAGCGAGGATAAAAGGGGAGATAGGGCTGGAAAGGGTCCCCCTCGAGAAGAACCCCATCGCCCTTACTATAGAAATAATCACCAAGGATAGAGACCCTGCAATGGACCTCCTGATGAGGTCACTGCTCGCCAGATACAAGAGATCCGCAAACTACTACACCATACCTGTAAGTGGCACACTCGAGATGCCTGTAATCGGAAGGTAAAGGCACTGCGTCGGGGGTAAAAGGGAGATACGATTCTACTTGGTACCTGAGGGAAACCCCTTTTGTAAAAGGGGTTTCCCTCAGGTACCAAGTAGAAT
>WGFF01000041.1 GCA_015492355.1 Deltaproteobacteria bacterium | reverse complement strand
TCCATACCCATATCCTCAAGATTGAATACACTCAAAGAACTCACCTGTCCGAGCAGATTATGGAGTTCCTCAACAGTAATATTCAAAAACTCTGCCACCTCTTCCTCCTCTGCTGGTCTACCCTTACGCTTTTCAATCTCTGCATATGCCTTTTCGAGCTGGTTGGATTTCTCCCTCATCGAACGTGTCATCCAGTCCATATTTCTCAGCTCATCCATTATGGCACCGCGTATCCTTATAGATGCATAGGTCTTGAACTGGACCCCCTTTGATGCATCGAATCTGTCTATCGCCTCAAGAAGACCTATGGTGCCAGCACTTATAAGATCGTTTATGTCAATACTTGGGGGGAGGTGAACAGCCACCTGATAGGCAATAACCTTTACCAGGTATGCATTCTCCTCTATCAGTTTGTCACGGTCTATCTTTGTCTGGTATTGTTTTACGGATGTTGACAGCATAGGCTTACTCCCTCTCTTTTAACTATTTGAGACTGGTGTTTAGAATGCGCCTCCAGAAGAGCTGGAGACCTCCCTTAATACTTGTAGATGGAGGGCACTGGCAGAGTTCCTTTGCTATCTCCTGGTAGCAACGGCTTGCCTGGGTGTTGGGGAACATCTCCACCACCGCCCTCTGATTTATAACTGCTCTGGGGACCTTCTCGTCATAAAGTATTGATCCCAGATAATCCACTGATATGTTGAGAAACCTCTCGCAGGCAAGGCTTATCTTCCTGTATACCTCAAGCCCCTCTTTCCTGGTCTTCACAGTGTTGACAAGGAGTTTAAAAGACCTCTCACCGTACTTCCTCAGGAGTACCTTCATAAGGGCATAGGCATCTGTAAGGGAGGTGGGCTCAGGTGATACGACAACTATAATCTCGTGGGCTGCCATGTTGAAGAAGAGAACATTGTTTGATATACCAGCCCCGGTATCTATTATCAGTATGTCTATATCCTTTTCCAGTCCTTCCAGATGGGAGGTGATGGTAAGCCTTTCCTCTGGACTCAGGTCGGTAAATTCCTGGATACCCGATGTGGCGGGAAGTATCATTATATCCGCAGGTCCCTTTATGATTACTTCTTCGAGGGTCTTCTCACCCCTCAGGATATGACCTATGTTGTACTTGGGTGTTAGTCCAAGGAGTACATCCAGATTCCCCAGACCGAGGTCCGCATCGAGGAGCATCACCTTTTTACCCATCCTTGAAAGTGCAACAGCAAGGTTGGCAACGGAGTTTGTCTTACCCACACCTCCCTTTCCGCTGGTTACGGCTATTACCCTTACAATGGAATCCCTTCTATCCATGCGCGCACCTTCTGTCATATCTGCCATACTCCTCAAGGTAAAAGCCTGATCCATCATCTTTCCCCCGTAGTTTTATTTTGATGATTACTGTCTATCTCCAAGTTTGAAGAACATGAAAAACCATCCCTAAGGACTTCCCATCCATATCCTCTGCCTCTAAGATGGCATGAATATAACCGATAGTTTCTCCTTTGATGCGCATTCGATATCCTCTGGAACACGCTGACCATCGGTAAAATATGCTATGGGCTTACGTGCTATAAGTGTTACATTAACTATGGAACCGTAGACCTTACTCTCATCGAGTTTAGTAAAGGTAAGTGAATCCACTGGCAAGCCCTTAAAACCCCTCACACACTCGTATAGAGCCTCGTCCTTGGTATCAGAGCCGAGAACAAGATTGAACCTGATGGCATCGTTCATCATGGCAAGGTTTTTGAGTTCCTTCATGTAGGATGTATTCTGTCTACTCCATCCAGGTGTATCTATAAGGATGAGTTCCTTATCCCTGTGCCTATCTATAACCCTTGATACATCACGTGGGGTCGAAGCCACCTCCACAGGTACACCCATAATCCTTCCGTATATCCTGAGTTGCTCTGGAGCCCCTATCCTGTATGTATCCATAGTGATAAGGGCAATGCGTCTTTTTCCCCTTATTGCATGGAGTGCGGCAAGCTTTGCTATGGTGGTTGTCTTGCCCGAACCCACAGGTCCAACAAAACTTATCACAGCCCTGTCCTTGAGAGGGTCCTTTACCTCGATATTCGAAATCAACCTTTTCTTTACAAAAGATTTTAGATATGCCATATCCATGGCTTTGTCCTTTGAGATGGTCCTGAATGTATGTATGAGTATCTTCTTTGCAAGCCTCTTATCTATACCGTTTTTGATCATCTCCTGTTCGAGCTTCAAAAATACCTCACCAAAAGCCCCCATTCCCTGTGCCAATACCATCCACAGAAACTCACGCAGCTCTGCAAGTTCTCTCTCCAGGGAAGCCCCTTCCTCCAGGACAGCTTCATCTGACCTGCCCTTTATATCTACCTTTGCCGTTCCTTCGAGATCGTAGTCCACCGCAGCAACTATCTCCACAACCCCCCCTCTTATCTTCCTTGTACTGAGTATGAGGGCATCGTCACCGAACTCATTTTTAACCATGCCCATGGTCTCTTTTACATCAGAGCCTTTAAACCTCTTGATATGCATTTTATAATCTCACCACCTTAAGTGTCTGTAATCTTGCACCTGCTACAATCTCGTTGTGTGACACCACAGGTATGGAGGACAACTGCCTTTCTGTAAGCCTTCTTAAAAATCTCCTTACTTCCTGAGAGGTGAGGATAACCGGGTTGTATCCCTTTGACAGTGCGTCCTCAACAGCCTCACCTATCCTTTCGAGTATGCCTCTTGCAACACCTGGCTCTATGCTCATATATGTCCCGTGGGGTGTCTCTTTTATGGACTTAATTATCACATCCTCTATGTCATGACCTATTGCAATGGCGTGGATAGAACCATCAGGTGCCTGTAGCGCCTTTGTAATCTGTCTTGCAAGCCCCATTCTCACATACTCGGTAAGGAGTTCGGTATCCTTGGTGACACCCGCATAATCGGCAAGGGTTTCAAGTATGGTCTGAAGGTCTCTTATGGATATCCTCTCTTTTAAGAGATTCTGAAGCACCTTCTGCACCCCACCCAAGGACAGGAGGTTGGGAACGAGTTCTTCCACAACCTTTGGATGGTTCTTTGAGAGTCTGTCGAGGAGTTTTTGTACATCCTGGCGTCCGAGGAGTTCATGGCTATGGGACCTTATAATCTCTGTTATATGGGTTGCCATAATGGCTGCATGTCCTGCCACTGTATAGCCCATCATCTGTGCCTTTTCTACCTGCTCATCAGGTATCCACATGGCTGGCAAGCCAAAGACAGGATCCTTTGTCTGTATACCCTCAAGCCCTGGTTGTGCATTCCCTGGGTCAATCGCAAGCGAATGTGTAGGCACAAGCTCAGCCCTTGCCACCTCGATACCCTTTACAAGGAATACATACTCGGATGGCTTGAGCTGAAGGTTATCCTTTATGTGTATAGTTGGAACGATAAAACCCATGTCCTCTGCCAGCTGTCTCCTGATACCCCTTATCCTTTCGAGTAGTTCACCACCTTCAGAGGCATCCACAAGCGGTATAAGTCTGTATCCAACCTCAAGCCCGAGGGTATCAAGTAGAGGTATATCCTCCACGACCTCTGCCCTGGGCTTAACCTCCTCTTCATCCTTCTTTTCCTCCACCATTGCCTCCTCTGCCTTTGACATATTAAAGACAAGATAGGCAACGCCCCCTGTAAGGGCTGATAGTGTAAAGAAGGCAATGGTTGGAAGTCCTGGGATGATGCCGAAGAAGAACAGTATCGCGGAGGCTATCATCATGGGCTTGTAATTGGCTGTAAACTGTCTTCCAATGTCTGTACTGAGCCCTGTATCGGATGAAACATGGGATACTATGACACCTGCTGCAGTGGATATTATAAGGGCGGGTACCTGTGCTACGAGACCATCACCCACTGTAAGGATGGTGTAGGTCTTTGCAGCCTCACCAATGGGCATGCCCTGTTGAAGCACACCTATTATGAGTCCGCCTATTATGTTGATAAGGGTTATGAGTATACCTGCTACAGCATCACCCCTTACGAATTTGCTCGCACCATCCATTGCCCCGTAGAAGTCCGCCTCCAGTGCTATCTCCCTCCTCCTCTTCCTTGCCTCATCCTCTCCTATAAGTCCGGCATTGAGGTCAGCATCTATGCTCATCTGCTTTCCTGGCATCGCATCGAGTGTGAACCGTGCTGCAACCTCTGCGATACGTCCTGCACCCTTGGTGATGACGACAAAGTTTATAATCACGAGTATGGCAAAGATGATGAAGCCTACCGTGTAGTTTCCACCCACAACAAACTGACCGAAGGATTTTATCACCTGTCCAGCTGCCTGTGGTCCTTCGTTGCCATGGAGAAGGATCAACCTTGTCGAGGCTATGTTAAGAGAGAGCCTGAAGAGGGTGGCCACAAGCAGTATGGTGGGGAAGGTGGAGAATTCGAGTGGCTTCGGTATATATATGCTTACAAGGAGTATGATTATGGCAAGGGTTATATTGAATGTAAGAAGAAGATCGAGCAGTATGGGTGGCATGGGAAGTATCATCACTGCAAGTATACCAACCACACCAACGGGCAGGAGATACTCTGTGCCGTATCTTAACCTTCTTATGCCCTCAAAAGTAGCCATAGAGAATCCTTACCTCTTATACCAGTTCACTGACACGCGACCTGAGCCTGTACACATAGGCAAGCAGTTCTGCCACTGCCTTGTAGAGGCTTACAGGTATTTCCTTACCTATATCCACAAGCCTGTACAGACTCTGTGCGAGTGGCTTGTTCTCCACCACAGGCACACCATGCCTCTTCGCTATTTCCTTTATCTTCTCCGCGATGAGTCCTGCTCCCTTTGCCACAACAAAAGGTGCGCCTGCCTTCTTCCTGTCATACTTGAGTGCCACCGCTATGTGGACAGGGTTTGTCACTACCACATCCGCATTTGGTACTTCCTGCATCATCCTCTTTCTTGCCAGGTCTCTCTGTATGCTCTTTATCCTTGTCTTCACCAGTGGATCACCTTCAGTCTCCTTCATCTCTTCTTTTATCTCCTCTCTGGTCATCCTCAGGCTTCTTTCATGGGACCACTTCTGGAAGAGATAATCCAGGAGCGCAATAACAGCCAGCACCCATACAGTCCTTGTCATAATCCTCAGTGCCATACTGCCTGTGTAGGCACAGAATGATATAACATCCATATCTATAAGAAGAGGTAGGCTATTCCATTCCTTAACCACTGCACTGACGACCACGTAGCTCAGAATGGATACCTTGAGTATGGACTTAAGGAGCTCTGCAAGGGCTTCCACAGAGAATATCTTTTTCAATCCTGATACAGGGTCTATCTTTGACAGATCGGGTGTGATGGGCTTACCGGTGAGGATAAAACCATTCTGTATCAAAAATGCCAGGACACCAAAAAGGGGCACAAACATGACCGGAAGGAGTATAGTGAATATCTTGAATATGGTATCCCTGGTAAGTATACCGATGGTGTCCATATCTATGTTCAGCCTGAAGGCATGGTAGTTCTGGAATGATATCTTCATGAATTCCATAAGGTTCTGTGCCATCCATACACCGAAGAAAGAAAGTACGAAAAGCCCACCAAGGACCACAAAGAAGGTAGCGACCTCCTTACTTACAGCGACATTACCCTCTTTTCTCGCCTCTTCACGTCTTCGCGACGTTGGTTGTTCCGTTCGTTCTCTCTCGTCCTCAGCCATCTTACATCACCCTCATGAGGTCAAATATCTTAAACCACGTATCCTCTATCACTACCCTCATCTTTGCCTCGAAGAAGGGCATGGAAAATGCGATGGTTACAAGACCAGCGATGATTGTCACTGCAAAACCTATAACGAACATGTTGAGTTGAGGCACTATCCTTGCCAGTATGCCTATTGTGAGATTTGCAAAGATGAGGGTTGCGATAACAGGGGCTGCGAGTTTAACACCCAGGATAAAGATATCCCGTGAGAGACTTATGACACCCTCAGTAAGGGTACCGCTCATTCTCAGACCATAGGGGGGGAGTAGTTCGAAACTCCTGTCAAGCGCCATTATCACCATGAGATGACCGTTTATACTCAAGAAGACGAGCATTGTCATAATGCTCATCAATTTCCCAAGAACCGTTATCTGTACCGAGTTTATGGGGTCCACCACATTTGCCATACCGAGTCCCATCTGAAAACCGATTATCTGTCCCGCAAGTTCTGCACCGGTGAATATGAATCTCACAGCAAGTCCTATGATGAATCCTATGAGGCATTCACGCATTATGCTCAAGATGAGTTCAAACATTGTCTGGGGCATCGGCACATATCCGATGACAGGTACAAGTATCATGGATATGATAAGCGAAAGTCCTATCTTCACCTTCATAGGTACATACATGGCACTGAATACAGGAACCAGCATGAGTATGGCTCCGGTTCTTATAAAGACAAAGAGAAAGGTCGATGTATGCGAAAGTATGTACTGAATAAAATCCATATCCCTCTACTTTATGTATTCAGGTATATTCATGAATATCTGGCTTGTAAACCTCATCATCCATTCCATCATCCACGGCAGAAGGAAGAGTATGGCTGTAAATACAGCAATTATCTTTGGTACAAAGGTAAGTGTCATCTCCTGTATCTGGGTTACAGCTTGCAGGACACTCACTATCAATCCCACAGCCATCCCGCACAGAAGTATAGGTACCGATACCATCAGCACCACCTTTATCGTCTCTGTGCCTATTGTTGCTGCAAATTCTGGTGTCATCTATTCCACCTCACTTAGTAAAAACTCTGTACAAGAGACCCTACAAGCAGATACCATCCATCAACGAGTACAAAGAGAATGAGCTTGAACGGCATGGATATCATTATCGGTGGAAGCATCATCATCCCCATACTCATGAGCACACTTGCAACCACCACATCTATAACAAGAAAAGGTAGATATATAAGAAAGCCTATCTGAAAGGCTGTCTTGAGCTCACTCGTTACGAAGGCAGGTATTACCGTGTAGGTAGGTATGTCGTCCTTGCTCTCAGGTTTTTCTATCTTTGAAAGTCTTATGAAGAGTTCAAGGTCTTTCTCCCTTACGTTTTTGAGCATAAAATCCCTGAGCGGGACGATAGCCTCTTTGAGTGCGGTCTCCTGGGTCAGTTCTCCCTGCATGTACGGTTCAAGGGCTGTCTGGTTTATCCTCATGAAGACAGGTGACATGATAAAGAATGTAAGAAAAAGGGATAGCCCTATGATTACCTGATTGGGTGGGGATTGCTGTATACCCAGGGCATGTCTCAGAAGGGAGAATACTATTACAAGCCTTGTAAAGGAGGTCATCATTATGAGGATGGCAGGTGCAAGCGTGAGTATCGTAAGGAGGATGATTATCTGTATGGTTGTTACAAGTCCTTCTGACTCTTCCTGTCCACCTATGGTTAGATTTATCTGCGGTAGTGCGAGAGAGTCCTGTGCGTATACAGCAGGTACATAAAATACGGATATTAACAATACTATGTACAGCACGGTACGCATAAAGATAACCTTCCTTTACAGGGAGGGAGAGCATCCCTATCTTGACTGCAGAAAGCCCATACCCCGTAGTCCTTCTCCGAGCAGTTCCGAGAAAGTCTTTACCCTGTGTCTGTGCATCTCTTTTATCCTTTCGAGCACCTCTTTATTCTCTATCCTTCCGAGACGTGTTATGGTCGTGGGTGTAATACCGAGGATCAGTACCTCTCCAGCAACATCTACAACCGCTATGTTTTTCTTCTGTCCCAGAAAGGCGGTGGTTATGACCTTTACAGGGAGAACACTGTCCTTTCTTCCTCCACTCCGCCACATAAGGAATCTCATACCATAGAGTATGAGTACCATCACCACTATCACTGCACCGAGCATCACAATGGCTCTTATGAGTTGATATATATACTCGTCCATCATCCCAGTTGTTTTATCCTTTCTGTTGGACTTATAATATCGGTAAGCCTTATACCGAATTTCTCATTCACCACAACGACCTCTCCCCTTGCTATGAGCTTACCATTTATGAGTATCTCCATAGGCTCACCAGCGAGTTTGTCGAGTTCTATTACAGAGCCCTGTCCGAGCTGGAGGATGTCGTTCACTATCATCTTGCATCTACCAAGTTCAACCGAGACAGTTACAGGTATATCCAGTATCATCTCGATATTCGCTATAGAGCCTGTGCTCTGTCCCTTGAGTGTATCGAACGATGCTGGTTTTACGTCCTGTGTCTTTGTCTCGGGCTTTCCAGCCTCTTTCTGCTGTGAGAGGGCTTCCTGCCACTGCTCTTCAAGGGATTGACCCTGAGATTGTCCCTGAGATTGATCCTGTTCATGCCTTTCCTCTTCTGTAGAAGGTATTTCCTTTGTTGCCTCTGTCATTTTTCCCCCTTTCTTTATTTTAGAGATAGTATCTCGAGGGCATAGTTGTTATCTATAAACCCTGGCTTTGCAAGAAGCTTAGGTATACCCTCTATCTTCACCTCGATCGGCTCCTTCGATTTCTTATCGAGCAGTATCACATCACCCACCTTGAGATTGATGAGTTCAGATACCTTTATCTGTGCCATACCTATCTCACTCGTTACTGTCAGCGGAACGTTACCTATCTGTTCCTTGAGTACCTCCTTCCATCTCGTATCAATACCTGCAGATTCATCCCTGAAACCACCGTAGAGTTTCTCCTTGATAGGTTCTATAGACATATATGGTATAGCCAGGAAGAACTTGTTATGTGATGCCTCTATCTCCATCCTGAATGTTGCAACCACCATGATGTCTGTCGAAGCGACTATGTTTGCAAACTGGGGGTTCATCTCCGTTCTCTGGAGTTTGAACTCAACATGATGAATGGGTTTCCATACCGTTTGCATCTCTTTCAGGAGTATATCCACAACCCTTTTTATCACCGTCTGTTCAACATAGGTAAACTCCCTACCCTCAATACGGGTATGGAACCTACCATCCCCACCAAAGTAGTTGTCAACGATAAGAAAGACAAGGTTCGGATCTATGGCAAGGAGCCCTTGTCCCCTGAGTGGTTGCATCTGGAAGATGTTAAGACTCGAAGGGAGGACAAGGTTTTTGATAAATTCCTCGTATTTCATGGTCTTGAGGTCTTCGAATGCAACATCCACTGTCTTTTTGAGAAAGTTCAAAAGGGAGGTCCTTGCATTACGGCAGAACTTTCCGTATATCATCTCAAGGGTGGGCATCCTTGCCCGCACGGTCTTTTTGGGGCTCGTAAGGTCATAGGGTCTTACACCCTCTGTATCCTCGTCCTTCTTGGACTCGGTCTTTATGTCCCCGTTTGTGAGACCCTTGAGAAGGGCATCGACCTCTACCTGTGATAGTATCTGATCCGCCATAGTGTATTCTTCCCTTTATCCCCGAAGGGGATTACTGGATGACAAAATCGGTAAAATATGCTGTCTTGACCCTTCCACCGGAAAGGAACTTGTTAACCCTCTGGACTATCTCGTCCCTTAGCCTGTACTTCCCTTCAACAGTGCCTATATCAGCATAACTTTTACTGCTGAGCAGTATTATCACCGCATCCCTTATCTTGGGAAGATGGGATTCTATCTCTGCCTGAAGGGAAGGACTGTCCAGTTCGAGCTGTACCGTAAGTTTCAGATACCTGGTGCCCACATTGTCCTGCAGGTTGACTATAAAGGGATCAAGACTGTAAAAGCTATCCATGGTCCCCCCTGAGGACGAGTGCCCGGAGGAATGTCCACCTGATGAACCGGATGATGAGTGTGACGAGCCATGGGATGCAGTGGATGTACTGTGACCATCTGTACCGGATGAGTAGAACTTGAAGGCAAAAACACCCCCGCCCAGCAACACAACCACAATACCTGCCACGATACCTATCAAAAGCCCCTTACCCTTTTTCTTCTCCTCAACCTCTTTTGCTTCCTTTTTATCCTCAGAATCCTTCGCCATATTTCTGAGTACCTCCCTTTGAGTATTGGGGTTACAATTTTCTGAATAATGATTTTCTGCAAACACCATGCCATATATAAAAAAGTGGGTGATTGCATTGGACAGGTACTAAAAAAGCCAGTAAAAACAATGCATTTCTATAAGATAGAATCTAAACGACCCGGAGAAGGAGAAAAAGGAGTCAATGGTTTGAATTGGGTGTGTCATAATTATGACTATGTCTGCGGGACCCTGGAGGGGGTCTTTTTTGGAAGGTAATGGCTATATTAATTTACAGAAAGGTTATCTGACGGGGGAGAGACCCTTTAGAGGGTCTCTCCCCCTGTAAGGTTAGCGCTTGAGATTGACCATCTCTGCGAGGATATCATCGGTTGTGGTTATTATCCTCGAGTTTGCCTGGAATCCCCTCTGCGCTGTTATCATGTTAACGAACTCCTGTGCTATATCCACGTTAGAGAGTTCCAGGGTGCTCGCATGGATGAGTCCGAGTCCAGCACTACCCGGTGCATTGATGAGCCTCTGTCCAGAATCATAGGTCTCGACAAAGAGGTTTCTACCTGCATTTGAAAGACCTACTGGGCTCGGGAAGTCTGCGAGCAGTACCTGGGCAAGTACCCTGTCTCTCCCGTTGGAGAATATTCCTGTGAGTATACCATCAAGGTCGATGGTGAGTCTCTGCAGGGTACCTGCTGCGTATCCATCCTGTTCAAGGCTTGATACAGCGGAGTTTGAGCCGTACTGTGTGGTGCCGTCTGTGCCTGTTCCACCTTGAGCAATGCTTGTACCGAATTCGAAGTTTATCTGCTGGTCCTGATCCGCACCGCCTGTGAAATCAAATCCACCGGTGGGATAGGTAATAGCACTCTCAGAATAAAGGGCACCTGATGTGTTGAATGTAATGGTTCCACGTGCCTGTATCTCTGTACTTCCGCTGGTGGTATCGGTACTGTCAACGACTGCGTACCACTCCCATACGTTTCCAACGGAGCTGAGCTCATCCTTTCTGAAGTAAATGGTCACCACATGGGCGTTACCGAGAGAGTCGTACACTGTAATAGGTGTAGAGAAGTTGGATGTTTCACCAGCCTTTGCCAGGAAGAAGGCGCCACCCGCATTATCGCTTGTATCCGAATTGCCAGGGGTGATTGCACCAGAACTCGCACTGTTGAAACCGAGAATGGATGCAGAGGAACTGGAACTCCAGTCGAGGGTCAGATTGCTCGAATTGGAACTGTCATTGGTTACTGTAAACTTGCCTGTCTGGTCGTCATAGGTAACGGTGAATGTGGCAGAACTTACCTGGGACTCCAGGGCAGCCTTTATCGCTGCTGCAACGCTTCCTCCATCATAGGCACTGCCTGATGTGAGCCCTCCATCGGTTATGAGGCTCACTGTGTAGTTATTGGTTCCGTATGTGAAGGCTATCTCATCGTTACTGCCTGATGTGAACACATAACCTGTTATCGAGGAGTTGGAATCAAGGTTTGCTGTAATCTTCACCTCTGATGTGGGATTCGGTGCAACCGTATTGGTGGAAAGCCTGATGTCCTCAAGGTCGTTTCCCAGTACACCAGAGGCATTAGCCATATAGCCCTGGAGACGCAATCCCTCGGGGTTGACTATGTATCCATCCTTGTCTGTCTGGAACTGGCCCGCCCTGGAGTAGTAGGTTGCATTGATGGTGGGGTCCCTGAGTATGAAGAAACCATCTCCGCTTATAGCCATATCCAGGATGTTTCCAGTGGTCTTGAACGCCCCCTGGCTAAATATCTTCTGGATACTGCTCATGTTGACACCGAGACCTATCTGGTTCGTGCCTGAAAGGGTCTGGCTCAGTACCTCTGAAAACGTAACCCTGCTCGATTTGAAGCCTATGGTATTCACATTGGCAATATTGTTACCCACAACTGACATGGATGAAAGATTGGCATTGAGTCCGCTTATTCCGGTAAAGAGTGACGTCTGCATATCTGTTTCACCTCCTTTTTCAGTATATCTCTTTTATGGTGTCAGGGAGTATCCTGACATCTCCGAGGAGAAGATAGGTATCACCACCTTCATAACTCACCCCTGATACCTTGCCAGTAACATAGGTGGTAACGTCCACCTGTGAGTTATCCCTGTTCGTCCCACTCACTGTGAAGGTGTATCTCCCCTGTGGGAGATCAATCCCGTTGTTATCCTTGCCATCCCATATGAATGTATGACTCCCTGAAAGCACACCCTCCTGCTCCACTGTACGAACGACCCTGCCGAGGTTATCACGTACGGTTATGGTAAGCCTTGCTGCATACTCATCGAGCTCGTAGCCGAGGCTTACAGGCTGTCCTGTGTAGTGGAATTCACTGCCCATGGCTGTAACTGTCCTTCCTATGAGTGCGGATGTGGATAGATCGTTCATAGATGCAATGTGGGTAGATACGGTCTCCATCGTATCATTGAGATTGTTTATACCCTCAAGGGCAGTGAACTGGGCAAGCTGGGCAACAAATTCTGTGTCATCCACAGGGTCGAGTGGGTCCTGGTTTTCGAGCTGGGTTATGAGGAGTTTTAAGAACGCCTCCTTGTCCATAGCCTTCTTTATATCCCCTCCTTTTATCTCGTATCCTCCTGAACCCGCTACACCCGTTACTTCCATCTCCTTCACCTCCTTTACAATCAAACAAATATATCTATACCACCCTGCTGGCACATCCCCTTGAGATGTGGCAGTTCCACATAAGGACTGGTCCCTGACTCAAGGCTTCCGTGTCTCCTGTCCCCGTGGTAATGATACCCGTCCCTTTCCTTCATGAAGTCCCGGCCCTGGTCTCTGCCATCATGAGGTGTGCCAAGCTCAACTGAATATCTATCGAGAATAAGCCCCTGCTGGGCAAAGACCATCCTGAGCCTCTGACTATCACCCTCAAGAAAGTTCCTGAGATGGGGACTGTCCACCACTATCCTTGCATTGACAGTATCATTGTCGAGTGTAAGTTTTATCTTGAGATGACCCAGCTCTGGTGGCTCAACAACTATCCTCACTTCCCTTCCACCCCTGGTCACACTCATCCTGACCGCATCACTTATCCTGTCGAATATATCACTACCCCTTATCCTTGCCTGCGCCTCACTGGCGCGTGTCCTTTCGGTGTGTGTCGTTCTGTTCCATGGCTCGGTTCCACTGTTTATCCTCATACCCCTGCCATCACCTGTACTGCTCTCCCTTCTATGAAAGGCACCATCCTCTTCCCTGTCACCCTTTGATGTGTGCATGGGCTGAGTAGTACCATCTTCAACAGGCTCTCCTGTATCATCCGTACCGCTCAACTCTTCACCTGCGGTATAAATCCTGTAGATATGTTCTTGCTCCCTCGTACCCTTACCATTCACCTTTCCACTACTACTGTCCTTAAGCCCTGTAAGAACATCCCTTCTTGTAAAATCCCTTTCATCCACCCCATCACTATTTTTGTGCCCATCCCTTCTGGGCATATCATCCATGTTTACATCCTGTACGTCCTCGCTTAATTCCATCTCAGGAGGCTCACCTTCCAGATTCTCTATCCTTCCATCCTCGACCTCTATACCATCCCCATGCCCTTCCTCAGGGTGAGCCTTAGATATATCCATCCCCTTATCATCGCTGTTTGTGTTCTGTCCTGCCGGTTCAATCCTTCCATTCCCTGGCATGGGTCTACTATCTGTCAACTCTCCACCCCCATCCTCGCTGGAACCTCCCCCGACCCCATCCTGATACACCTGGATGAGAGGAATACCCCAGAGTGTGGCACCCTCAACAGGGGTATCCTCCATCACCCCCTGGGTCTCTTTCATCGCGTGTTGGGAGGTATTATCTACCTTCTTCCCATCAAGGAGCTCTACAAGGTCGAAGATACCGGCAGACCCACCATCAACCACATCCGTTCCCTGCACCTGTGGTGACTGCATGTTCGATAGTATATGTAACAGGGCTAAGTTCATTGGCTCCGATCCGTGAGCATAAATATGTTGTCCATCTCTTTTGCAACATACATGCCAGTGAGAACAACCGTTGAAAATCAAGAGGTTATGAATTAGCAAATGTACGATCGGGTAGGCAAAAAACTCCCCGTGGAGTATTTTTTTCCTCCTCTGAGAGAACCTCTGGGCTATTACTAATGGAGGGGGTCGGGGGAACCTGAACCGAATACACTCGATGCTCCCCCTGACCCTATTCTGGAGTGAAGGAGAGATGAGGGGGAAAAAGGGGGTGAATCTATCTTATCTTATCTTATCTTATCTTATC
>WGFF01000040.1 GCA_015492355.1 Deltaproteobacteria bacterium | reverse complement strand
GGTGAGGGTGTAGTCAGAGAGCGTCTGTGAGAGTGCATGTGTTGAGTACTCCCCTGGATTGGCGAACCTGAAAGAGAGGGTTTTGAGTCCTTCAGGAGGGATGGGGAATCTCCTCTCCTGAAGTATCTCGAACTCCCCGTCCATACTCCCCTTGAGTACGATGGTCTCTGCACCAGGACCACCCGAAAGAAAGAGAAGGATCGCCACTGTCAGTACAAGGTGGCTCAGTCCCTTTTTCCTTCTTCTCCGCAAGCCCTGTGGTTTATTTCGTCCTTGCCACGAATACACCATCCCAGTCATCCGGTGGCGGTGAGGAGATATATTCCGAACACCTCTGTACATATAGCCTCGATGGACCATCGTTCGGGTATCTTTTGAGTATATCTTCAAAGATAACGATGGCTTCCCTGAATCTCCTCTCTCTGTAGAGTCGAATGCCCCTGAGGAAGGATTCCACGAGCTCCCCTGCCCTTCCGTCGTCCCTGTAGTCGTCCATGAGTTCGTACATGACAATGGGCTTTTCCTTGCCCTTTACCCTTACAAGATCGAGCTCCCTGAAGAGGAATATATCCTTTACATGACCGTATGTGGATTCACTCACCAAGATGTTAGTACCGTAGAGTTTGTTCATGCCCTCCAGCCTCGAGGCGAGATTCACCGTATCACCTATGGCTGTGTAATCGAACCTGAGTTCTGCACCCATATTGCCTATGACAGCCTCGCCTGTGTTTATCCCTATACCTATATCGAGGGTTGGGAGCCCCTTCTTTACCCATCCCTCGTTGAGTTCCTTGAGTTTCTCCCTCATTCTGAGTGCGGTGTTGCACACGCGCCCTGGATGGTCTTCTATCTCGACAGGTGCGTTGTAGATAGCCATGATCGCATCACCTATGTACTTGTCGAGAGTCCCTCGCTCCTCTATGATTATCCGTGTCATGGGGTTCAGATACTCGTTCAGGAGTACCACGAGTTCATCAGGGGGCAATCTCTCGGACAGGCTCGTAAAACCCCTTATATCAGAGAAGAGAACGGATACCACCCTTTTCTCCCCGCCGAGTTTCAGTCTTTCGGGATTACGCATGAGCTCTGTGAGGAGCTGGGGTGAGACATAGGTGGAGAATGCCTTTTTTATGAACCTGTTTCTCTTCTCCACCACTATGTTTCTGTAAGCCTCGCACGAAAGATAGGCTATGGTGAGCGAAAGGAGTGGATATACGACACTGGTAAGGAGGTTGTACGATGAGAAGAGATAGAATGTGCCGGAGACAGTGAGCGAAAGGAGCACCACAAAGACCCCAAGACTCACCATGGTCCTGTGTACCCTTGATACGATTATGGAGAAGAGAAGCGGAAGAACGACCATTAAAAAGAGGTCCACAAGCACGCATCTTGAGTCCCTTATAAGAAACCTCTTCTGGAGTATGTTGCCTGCTACTGTTGCGTGTATCTCCACACCTGGAAAGAGTGAGTCCACAGGTGTGGGTCTTATGTCGTATATAGCCTTTTCAGTGGCACCTACAAAGACGATCCTGCCCTTGAGTTCTTTTTCACCTATCCTGCCCTCTATCACATCCACAGCAGAGTATGTGGGAAAGGTACCACCCGGACCATAGAAGTTGAGAGTGAATCCACCTGTACCATCGAGTGGTATGGTCGTGTCGTTTATATCTATACTGTCTATCCCGTACTCTGCTATGTAGAGAATGGGCTCTCCCTCCATGTAATGCCTTACCGCCTCCAGTGCAAGGGAGGGGTATATCATGCCCATGTATCCGTAGACGAGATTGGCTGTACGATAGATGCCATCGTCATTGGCGATGATGTTGAATGTACCAAAGCCCCTTGCCCACCTGCCTATGAGGGGGATGTTCACCTCAGCCCCTGAAAACTCATACCCCGGGAAGTAAAGACCACCATCCTCCATCCCTGTCTCGCCAATGTAACTTATGAGGTTTATACTCGATGTACTTATCTGCTGGATGGCTTCTTCAGGGGGCAATTCTGTTGAATCGTTCCTCAGGAAATATCCGAGTACAACAT
>WGFF01000039.1 GCA_015492355.1 Deltaproteobacteria bacterium | reverse complement strand
GATATAGTGAAGACCCTGGAAGAATACTATGACAAAAATGGTGAATTCTCTTTAGGTGGCATCCCCTTTTCAGAGATCCGGGATATTGTTCCAAAACTTCTCTCCGGTATAACAGATGGATCTAAACGGATAAAGGATATTGTCAGTAATCTAAAAGACTTTGCAAAGGAAGGTGGTATATCACTGGATCAGGAAGTGGATTGCAACAGAGTGGTTAAACAAGCCATCTCCATAGTGAAGAATCAGATAAAACGGTATACTGATAACTTTACAGTCCACCTTGAAAGGGACTTACCACCTGTAAGAGGGAATGCTCAGCAACTGGAACAGGTAGTGATCAATCTTGTCATGAACAGTCTTCAAGCTTTGAAAAGCAAAAATAAAGGAGTCTATGTATCAACCTCTATGGATAAGGAGCAAGGATTTGTTTCCATAATTGTACAAGATGAAGGAGTAGGTATGTCGAGAGAAGTCATGGAGCGCATTACTGAGCCATTTTTCACAACAAAAACAGACTCTGGAGGCACAGGGCTTGGTTTATATGTTTCTGAATTAATCGTGAAAGAACATAAGGGTCTCCTTGAATTCCACTCCTCCCCCAGCAAAGGAACTACTGCAACCATAAAACTCCCTGTGACCAAGAAATGAAGGGCATCCACAGCAACGCCTTGACCGTCCTCTTAGTAGACGATGAACCAGAGATGCTCGTAAGCTCTTCCGCGGTGTTGAAAAGCGCGGGAATAAGGAATGTTCAAACCATAGAAGATAGTAGAAAGGTACTCCCTTATCTCTCTTCCCATAAGGTGGCGGTAGTGGTGCTCGATATCTTCATGCCCTATATATCCGGCAAGACCCTCCTGACCAACATAGCTGTGGAGTATCCTCATGTCCCTGTCATCGTCATGACGGCAGCAAACGAGATCGAGACGGCTGTGGAGTGTATGAAGAGTGGGGCCTTCGATTACCTTGTAAAGCCTGTAGAAAAGAGCAGGTTCATCTCCAGTGTAAAAAGGGCCTTGGAGGTATGTACCCTCAGGGAGGAGGTCTCTTCCCTCAAAAGACAGCTCTTTGCAGATCGCCTCGAACATGAAGAGGCCTTCAAGGATATCATCACATGCAGTAAAAAGATGAAGGCCGTATTCCAGTATGTGGAGGTGATAGCCCCTTCCGATCATCCTGTCCTCATCACCGGTGAGACGGGTGTGGGGAAGGAACTGATAGCCAGGGCCATCCACAGGATAAGCAGACGGAAGGGAGACTTTGTGGGTGTCAACGTGGCAGGACTGGACGACACCATGTTCTCTGACACCATGTTCGGCCACAAGAGAGGGGCCTATTCGGGTGCAGATACCCCCAGGGAGGGGCTGATATCGAGGGCAGAAGACGGGACCCTCTTCCTCGATGAGATAGGTGACCTGAGTGAGGCCTCACAGATAAGGATGCTACGCCTCCTCCAGGAAAGGGAGTACTATCCCCTCGGTTCAGACATACCGCGGAGGACGAATGCACGTATTATCTGTGCCACCAACAGGGACATCCACAAGCTGATGCTCGAAGGAAGGTTCAGGAAGGACCTCTATTATCGCCTATATGTCCACCACATCCATGTTCCGCCCTTAAGGGAGAGGCTTGAAGATCTGCCGCTCCTTCTCAATCACTTCATCAAGGAGGCCTCAAAGGGTCTTAAGAAAAGGGCCCCCTCTTACCCTCCCGAACTGGTCACCCTTTTAAGGACATACCACTTTCCAGGGAATGTAAGGGAACTCCGGGCAATGGTCTTCGATGCTGTAACAAGGCACAGATCAGGTATACTCTCCCTCGAGTCATTTAAAGAGATGATAAATAGAGAACGCATACAGGCCCCTACCATCCCTCCACACCCTCAGGGCGGGGACCTCCTCCAGGCCATATTCGGACACTTTCCCACCCTCAAAGAGGCTGAGAGGTATCTCGTCTCAGAGGCGATGAGGCTGTCGAAGGGAAACCAGAGGATCGCAGCCTCCCTTCTTGGGATATCCCGTCAGGCACTGAATAAACGCCTCAAGAAGGATCCCCTTTCCAGATGATCAGCCCTTTAGAGGGGTGCAACCTCCTTTGCAATGGATAAGCCTTGTTTCACCTCCCATCGGTCCCGACAGGACCGCAGATTCTCCGGCATATATGATCGCCCTGTAAACCACGGTTGCCCTCCATGCTGATCTCTCCAGCCTCTGGATTTCCCCTATCCTGTTGATCTTACATGT
>WGFF01000038.1 GCA_015492355.1 Deltaproteobacteria bacterium | reverse complement strand
TGTGTCCTGTCACCCCAGGTCTTTATGACCTTGTTCAGGTTTACAAAGACAATCAGAAAGAGTGTAAATATAGCAAGTGAAAAACCAATGGTTACCGAGGTAAGGGCTGTTGTTGTTATATTTTCCCTTATGCTCTGAAAGGCATCACGGATGGAGTATAGGAGGCTCGATGCAACCCCCATCAGTCCACAATCCTCCCGTGATTCAGAGCAACGGTTCTTTTGTTGAATCTCTCTATAATGGCTCTGTCGTGTGTGGCTATGACCACTGTGGTGCCTTTGCTGTTTACCTCCTTGAAGAGTTCTATTATCTCCATTGCCAGTTCTGGGTCGAGATTACCCGTTGGTTCGTCTGCCAGGAGTATGGCTGGCTCCTTTACCAGAGCCCTTGCTATTGCCACCCTCTGCTGTTCCCCTCCAGATAGACTCAGGGGCTTGAAGTTTACCCTGTGCTGGAGCCTGAGATAGGAAAGTACCCTCAGGACCCGTTTTCTCACCTCCACAGGCCTCATGCCGAGCACCTTGAGCGAAAGTGCCACGTTCTCAAAGACGGTTCTGTTCGGCAGGAGCTTGAAATCCTGAAACACAAAACCTATCCGCCTTCTCAGGAGCGGTATCTCGTGGTCGGGTATCCTGTAGTAGTTTCTGCCGTCTATTATAATCTGTCCGTGGCTGGGAGCCTCAGAGCCGAACATTATCTTAAGGAGTGTGGTCTTGCCAGCCCCACTCGGACCTGTAACGAAGAGGAACTCCCCCTTCTCTATCTTCAGTGTAATATCCACAAGGGCAGGTACAGCACCGTCATAACTCTTTGAAACATGATACATCTGTATCATAGGGAGACCTGTCAGGAAAATCTTAATAAGAAACATTATCCCAAGTGCGCTATTCCATGTCAAGGGTGATGGCAGTGAGTGGAGGATGGTGTGGTGCTGGATATGTGGGTATCTCCATACCCCTCTGGGTCATTATGATGAAGAGGATAGATATCAGAACTTGCACAGAGAGGGGATAATAAAGTAATATAGTTACATGGCAGAGGTATTCATAATAGGTGGTGGGCTTGCAGGGTGTGAAGCGGCGTATCAGGTTGCAAGGGGTGGTGGGAAGGTCATCCTCTACGAGATGAAGCCTGTAAGGTTTTCCCCAGCCCATTCATCACCCTTTCTGTGCGAGCTTGTCTGTAGTAATTCCCTTAAGTCCAACTCCCTTGAGAATGCATCCGGGCTCCTCAAAGAGGAGATGAGAAGGCTCGATTCCATCGTTGTAAAGACAGCGGAGCTTACAAGTGTACCAGCGGGTAAGACCCTTGCTGTCGATAGGGATGCATTCTCACGTGCTGTAACAGAGACCCTCAAAAAGATGGGTGTAAGGATTGTAAGGGAAGAGGTGGTGGATATACCATCCCACAGACCCCTTATCATTGCTACAGGTCCACTCACATCGGAGAGGCTTGCAGGCAGGATACAGTCCATTGTGGGTGGCAGGAGTCTTTATTTCTACGATGCGGTCTCACCCATAGTCTACAGGGACTCCATAAATATGGAGGTAGCCTTCAGGGCATCACGTTATGGCAAGGGAGGGGATGATTACATAAACTGTCCCATGGACAGGGATGAATACCATAGATTCATCGACGAACTCAAAAGGGCGGACAAGGTACCGTTAAGGAGTTTTGAGAGGATTCCCTTTTTTGAAGGCTGTGTGCCCATAGAGACCCTTGCAGAGAGGGGAGAAAGGACACCACTTTTCGGACCCATGAAGCCTGTTGGACTCATAGACCCGAGGACAGGGAAACGTCCCTATGCGGTTGTACAGTTGAGGAGGGAGAACAGGGAGGATACGCTTTACAACATGGTGGGGTTCCAGACAAGGCTTACCTATCCTGAACAGAAAAGGGTTTTTAGGATGATACCGGGGCTTGAGAATGCGGAGTTTGCAAGATTCGGTAAGATACACAGGAATACGTACATAGATTCTCCAAGGATACTCAAGACCACACTTCAGCTGAAAAGAGACCCATCCATCCTTTTTGCTGGACAGCTTACAGGGGTTGAGGGTTACTGTGAGTCAGCAATGTCAGGGCTTGTGGCAGGTATAAATGCGCTGAGGCTGTGTGCGGGTCTTAGGCCTGTCTTCCCTCCACCGACTACCATAACCGGGGCACTCCTTAGATACGTTACAGACCCTGGGATAAAACACTTCCAGCCCATGAACGTTAACTTCGGTCTCCTCCAGGAAGGTGGAAGCAAGGAGAAGAAGGTAAAAAGGGCACTCCATGACATAGAGAGGTGGAGGAAGGAAATACTTGCAACTTTCCAGGGTATCTGATATATACTCTTACGGGTATACCTATGGATAAGAGAAAAGAGTTTATTCTCAAAGCCCTCAGCGACAGCGACGAAGAGATAAGAAAGGTTGCAGCACAGGCACTCGAAAAACTCGAACTACGAGGGAGACTTGATTTCCTCGAGAAGAACATAAAGACAGGCAGTAAGCTCGAAAAACTCCGCTCCATCTATGCCATCGGAGGACTCAGGGGAAAAAGGATAGTGGAGATACTCACAGGGGCACTGAAGGACCCTGTGGAGGATGTGAGGGCAACAGCCCTCAGGATGCTTTCAGATGTATGGGATGAGAGGGTGCTTCCCTATCTTGTAGAATCACTCAAAGACCCGAGCCCTGTTGTAAGGAGGGTGGCCATTGATGGGATAGGTAATTTTAGGGACCACAGGCTCCTAAAACCCCTCCTTCAGATGCTCAAGGACCCTGACCCTGGTGTTGTGGAAAGGGCGATAGAGATTATAGGCAGGATAGGTGACAGGAGATGCGAGAACGCCATGCTTTATTTCATGGTGAAGGGAAACAACAGGATGAAGGTCCTTGCAATAAAGGCACTCGGCGAGATGGACGGAGAGAGATAGGTTTTGTTACCCCTTCCTGACCTGTGGAGATACCCCAACGCCCATCCTCTGGTGGAGGTAAAGGGTGTTTGTTCAGTCCTGACCCTTGGAGATATTCCCAAAACCCATCCAGAAAGCCGTCTTGAGTGGTAAAGATAAGGAAACTCTGATCAATTCGTCATTGCGAGGAACGAAGCGATAAAACAATCTCCAGGTTGTTAATTTATATGAAAAATGGGTTGATGCTTCGCTCGTAATGACAAGAAAGCCGATTTTTCAGAGTTTCCCTAATACCCGTCTTATTCCATGACCAGAGCCAATGAACTACCCACCGCAATCAGCGTGGAATTCAACCCTGAGAGATAAAACACCTTCTTCGGATTCAGGTAGAAGGATGGGACTATCGGTATTTCTATCCTCTGTGGATTTTGCCTGTGGAGAACCCTACGGTCTTAAAAGTGGCTACCTTGATGGATGGGTTTGCATATAGACAGAGGGATCAATCGCCCTTCTTTTCAGCCTCTTCCTTAAAGAGCATACCCACATCTATGTTGAGAAGGGCTGGCTCTACTGTTGAGAGTATGGAGCGTTCCTGTTCCTTATTTCCGATGGTCACCTCAAAGGGTTCTTCCACTGGCTTACAGTTCTTATCATAGAGGACCTTAACGGTGATACCGCTGTTGGTATCCTGGGGGGTACGGATTACAACGCCTATTTCGTTTGTGGTCAGTCTCACCATCGTGCCTACAGGATAGAGCCCTATCATGTCCATGAAGGTCTTAAACACCTTTGGATCGAAGTGTCTTCCTGAAAGACTCATCATGAGTCCCAGTGCCTCAGAAGGTGTCCTTGCCCTTTGATAGACACGCAGTGTGGTGAGTGCGTCATAGGCATCAGAGATGGTGATAATCTGGCTCAACGGATGGAGTGATGAGGTGGTCTTGGGATAACCCGAATGGTCGTACCTTATGTGATGCTCGTATATCATACGCCCCACATCCTCGCTCATCCCGCCCATCTTCCTCGTTATATCCTTGCCCAGGACGGGGTGCTGTTTTATCTTCTCCCATTCCTCTGAGCTGAGACCCCCGGGTTTCTTTATGATGTCCTCTGCAATGCCTGTCTTTCCGATATCGTGCAGAAGGGCGCTTATACCCACTGTACGGAGGTCATCATCACTCAAGCCCATTATCCTGCCAAGGGAGATAGCGAGTATAGACACATTGACAGAATGGTTGTAAAGATAGTTGTCATAACTCTTTATCATGGAAAGCCCTATAAGGGCATTGGGATCCGCCAGTATAGATGAGGTCATATCCTCAACGATCTCTTTTACAGGTTCTGTCTCTGGTATCCTGCCGAGCCTTATATCGCTCATCACACTTCTTATCACCCTGACCGCATCGTTGTATACCTCTATCTCCTTTCTCTTTTCGAGGGATTTGAGGGATATGTGGGTAATACCCCTCTCCTTGAGCGCCTCGTTCAGTTCCCTGGCCGTAAGCCTATTGTCTTCCAGAAGCATGTCGATGAAATCGGTGAACTCCTGCTCAGAAATGCCCCTTTCGAGGACTATGACCTCGATGTTCCTTTCCCGCATCCTGTGTATTATCTCCTGGTAGTTCTTCTCGCTCTCGAAGAGGGGCTGGTCGTCAAAGACGAGCGTATCGTTAAGTCTGCTTATAAGCAGGGCATTCTGGTCCTTCAGGAGTTCTCCGATAAGGTTAAAAACCTTTCTTACCGGTGTGATTATGGCAGGGTGTCCTGGTGGGTATAGTTTCCTGCTCTTAAGGGCACTGTTTATACCCTTAAGTATCTGTTCTCTGTACTCCCCCCTGTTCATCTTGTCTTCTCCGTGAGTATACTCTTACATATATTATGGAGTCTTCCCTGGGATTTCTGAAGGACCTTTTCTACAACTGCCAGTGCCTCTCTGGTCCCGATCCTGCCGAGTGCGTTTACCGCAAGTATGCGCAGTTCCTCAAAAGCCCTCTTACCAAACCATACCCTCTTTGTAAGGAGTCTCTCCAGATAAGGTGTGGCACTACTGTCTCCTATGATACCGAGCGCCTTTATTGCCTCCCTCCTCTCATCAAGGTTGTTTGAAAAGGGTGTCCATCTGTTTACTATCCTGCCGAGGGCATCCACACTGGCAGGGTCCTTGAGGAGTCCAAGGGATATCATCGCCTGGATCTTTACTGATTTGTCTTTGTCATCGAGGGCATTTATCAGTATGCGCGTGGAGCCTGGTGATGGAATCCTCGCAAGGGTTTTGAGTACCTCCCTTTTTACCTTCACATTCGGATGGTCCCATATCCTCCCAAGGGCAGTAACAGACCTCTCATCCCCAACCACACCGAGCAGGGCAACCATCTGTCTTACAACGAACCATTTTTCACTGTTGAGCCTTTTTTCCACCTCTGTCCTTATCCGTTCTCCGAACCTCACAAGGATGTTGAACAATCTCCTCCTTACAACCGTCTCCTCTGATTCGGAAAGTACATCGAGGAGTGGACCTATTACCCTGTCTCCACAGGCAAGTATCGTACCCTCCATCTCCTTGCCACCCTTCTCATCTATGGTAACGAATCTTTTGACAAGGTAGTTTATCAGTTCCTCTGTGAGGATGGAATCGATACTCTTCCTTGCAATCTCTTTTATATCCTCAGGGAGGTCTCCTGTCAGGTGTCTTGAGAGTACAGAAATGACAGGATAGAGGTCATGGAGGAGATTTTTCGATATAAGGGCTTTTGACTTCCCCACAATACGTCCTGCCAGTTCCCTGTATCTTTTTGGATCGGTCTCCTCCTTTATGCGTCCCAGTAGAGTAGAGATATCTTCATCATCTGGGGTATCCTCTGTTTTCAGAAACTCAAGGGCAGAGAATACATCACCCTGCCTCTGGCTGGCATCCTCTGTGGCAGTAGTATCAGCACCGCCACCTTCTCCCTCTGTATCCACCTGACCATTACCCTCTGCTACCTCACGGGCTTCCTCCCTCCCTATCTCACCACCATCGTCTTTCCTATCGTCTATCTCCTTTCTGAACCTTGCGATATCGTTATAGTTCATGCTGTTTATCACTATGCCCTTAAGAGGGCTTTCACCTATTATGGACTCCACCCCACCCCTTGCCTGTATCTCACCCGGTTCGGTTGTAATGATATCTATGATGGTCCTGAGGTCATCCTCTGTCATCTCGGGACGGAGTATTATCTCCTTTATCCGTCTTACGAAGAATTTTGATGCAAGGCTTGAGATCTGATGATTGTCCTGTGCTATAGGGGATTTCCCATCAAAAAAAAATCTCTGCTGCACCTTCCATTTTATCTCGCCGTGTTCCTGCAGGACCTTTTTGAGGAAATCAAGGCAGTGCTTGAGACTTGTCTTGAGGTTGGGGTGTCCCTGGGGATAGAAGTGATGTGCCTTGACAGCCTTGTTCAGTTCAATTAGTATGTTAATATGGTCTTCTTTTGAAACCGCCATAAAGTATCCATTGCTTTTTAAGAAATATAATAACAAAAAGCACTTAACCAAATCAATTGTAAATCATCCTTGGTCGTTTTTCAATCCCTCACCAGAGATGAAAAACAGGAGCATATACAGGTGTCAGTCCTGTGGTTTTACCACACCCAAGTGGCTCGGCAGGTGCCCTGACTGTGGACTCTGGAACGTGATAGTCGAAGAGATAGTATCTGAGGGAGCCAGAAGAGGCTTGCGAGTGGTGAGGGAGAGGAATCAGCCCCACCCCATATCCTCTGTTGAGATTCAGGAGGACAAAAGGGTCTCCACAGGTATAGGTGAATTTGACAGGGTGCTCGGAGGCGGTATGGTAAGGGGTGTGAGCGTTCTTGTGGGAGGAGACCCTGGCATAGGGAAGTCTACACTCCTCCTTCAGGCAATGGGCAGCCATACACGTAATGGTGCAAGGGTACTCTATGTATCAGGTGAGGAATCCATACGCCAGATAAGGCTCAGGGGGGAACGGCTCGGGGTGCTGAATGATGGTCTCTTTGTGTACTCCGAGACATCTGTAGAAGGCATACTCGATACTGTAAGGGATATAAAGCCTGATGCGGTTGTTATAGATTCCATACAGACCATATATTCCGAGACCTTTGAGTCCTCACCGGGGAGTATAAGTCAGGTAAGGGAGGCATCGCTTCGTCTTATAACGAGCGCAAAGGAGCTGGAAATACCCCTCTTCATAGTTGGGCACGTCACAAAGGACGGCACCATAGCGGGCCCGAGGGTGCTCGAACACATGGTGGACACGGTACTATATTTTGAGGGCGACAGGGGGTCTCCGTACAGGGTTTTGAGGGCTGTAAAGAACAGGTTCGGCTCTGTAATGGAGATAGGGGTCTTTGAGATGACAGAAGGTGGGCTCAGGGAGGTGCTGAATCCGTCCGAGGTGTTTTTGCAGGAGAGACCCCTTGGGGTATCGGGTTCGTGTGTCACATCGAGCCTTGAGGGCACAAGGATAATACTCGTTGAGGTGCAGGCTCTTGTCTGTCCCACCATATTCGGTATGCCGAGAAGGACGGTTGTAGGTGTGGATACGAACAAGGTTGCCATCATTGTGGCTGTGCTCGAAAAAAAGGCAGGGTTACAGCTCGCCAATCATGATATCTTCCTTAAGGTTGCAGGTGGCATACGTATAGACGAGCCTGCCATTGACCTCGGTATACTCGCCTCTGTTGCATCGAATTTCCTCGATAGACCTGTTGATCCAAAGGCTGTTATATTCGGTGAGGTAGGTCTGGCAGGGGAGGTAAGGGCTGTAACACAGGCAGAGCCCAGGGTGCGTGAGGCAGAAAAGCTCGGTTTCTCAAGGTGCATACTCCCGAAGGACAACCTCAGGGGATTGAAACTCTCGACCTCACTCAACCTTACAGGTGTATCCACAGTGAGAGAGGCGATGGATGTGTTCTTTTGATGGAAGCCCTCATGATGACTGTAAGCCCACAGGGAAGGGATATCCCCAAGGGGTATGTATCCTCCCTGCAGGACTATGATATAATCAGGTAATGGGTCATCAAATCGGACCTGAATGTTGTTGTGGGGAAGACCCTTCGGGCTATCGCCCTTTTCTGGTAAAAAAGTATTTTCCCCAGCCCCTTTCCCAGAAAACTTTAGATTAAAAGTTTTGGGGAAGGGAGTTTGAGGGAAACCCCTTTTACAAAAGGGGTTTCCCTCAGGATAC
>WGFF01000037.1 GCA_015492355.1 Deltaproteobacteria bacterium | reverse complement strand
TCTCAAGATCGTGTATTATAACGGGTGCGTTCTGGTTGAGTATGTAACTTGTAAGCCCTCCTTTACGTATCTCCCATCTGTCGATCTTCTTGAAATCAGAGCTGAACCCTTTGGAGGCAACGAGCACCATATCTTCCTTTCTCTCATCGAAGAGGGCGAGTGAACCAGCAGGGGTTGAGGTGAGCCTCGTTGCATAGTCTATAATCGCATATCCTGCATCCTTCATGCTGTCTATACTCTCTATGACGAGACCGAGATGATATAGACTTTCGTGTTCCTTGAGCACACGTTCCCTGTCCTCTGCCCTCTTTCTCCTCTCTTCCACAAGCTGCCACAGAAGGAGTGCGGACAAGCCCTCCATGAGCTCCACATCAGGGGGTTTTATCCTCCTTATCTCATCCCTCACCTCTTTCGAACCGGTGACGTTTATGATTATATCGGGATTCTTTCTGAAAAGCTGGGTGTAGTCCTCAAAGACCGGTATCTTGAGCTTCTTTGCAACCGCAATTCCGTGTGCAAGGGGGTTGCTGTCCGCCACACCAACAACCTTTATGAACTTATCATCCTTGAATATCTCGAGTATAGCCTTTCCTCCCTTGCCACATCCCACTATACCCACCTTTACCTTCTGCCTTGAAAGAACGTACCTGGCTGGACTTATAGGCAGTGCACCCATGGAGACAGCCCTGTCAACGAGGTCCTTCCTGTTGCTCACTTCCATCTTCTTCATTATATCCTTGACCTGTGCCTTTAACGCCTTTTCGTCCTTTCCCAGACTATGGGCTATCTCCCTGTAACTCTTCCCGTTCTGGATCATCTTAAGGATGTCCAGTTCATCGGGTAAGAGGGGTGGATAGGTTAATGTCACATCAGACCTTTTCATGTCTCTCCAGTTCAAGACCATACACTCCCTTCTATCTTGAGAAGAATCACAGGATACCATGGCTTATGAATGTATGGATAGGGTACTTGTACCTGAATCATGGTGTTAAAAGGATACCCTCCCTTCCCTGGCTACCTGCATACAGAACACCATTTCCTCTAATCTGCCGGGATAAGTCAAGACTTCTTATCTCAACTTAAAGGAAAGTCTGATGGAAAGTGGAGAAAAATTAATCTAAACTGCCTGTCCTCCGCCCCTTATATACTCTATCTATTGTGACAAAGCTGACACCCTTCTGTGGAAACAATGTCATTACCCTGCTGAGTCCCTGTACCCACTGACGAGACATAATCCCATCTCAGGGCATCATAATAAGGACCCCCGTGTGCAAAATGACAGGAAAGGCAGAAGACCTTGTGGTTGCGCCCTCCAGTGAGATCGTCCATACCAGAACAGGTTGGGTTACCTGCTGCACCGCATTCTGGCAGATAGTAGGCATTTGAGGTATAAAACTGACTTGCTGTCACAGGCAATCCCTTTCCAGCTATGATGAGGTTAGTATCGTAATTCGACCTGTCCAGGAGAGAAACATGGCAGCTACCTGCGCATCCCTGGGCAGATGCCCTTGGAATCATCGAATTTACCGCATGTCTTCTCGTATCAAGATTGACCCATGAACCCTCGTAAACATGCGCCTGGTTGTTGGGTTCTATATCTTCATGCCAGTTGTCATGGCACTGGGCACACCACCTGGACATGGTGGCTGGTACAGTGCCATCTGTGCTGGTGCTTGTATCGTTCCCTGTACCGTAAACGTTACTGTTGGCACTGTCTGTCTCAGGGTTGCCTGTCAGGGTCCCCCTGAACACGGGCCAGATAACCTGGCTTGCATTGTCTGTCTCGTTTCCACCAAAATACGAGCCGTTCACCCCACCGACGTAGCTTTTGTGCTGATAGTATTCCGTACTGCCGGTATAAAACTTTACACCACTGTAGTTACCCGCACCGGTTGCATTTACGCGCAGGTTCCTGAAGAGGTTTATATTCGGGTTACTTTGATTATTCGTACCATGGGGGTCGTGACAGTTCGTGCAGGAGAATTCACTTATTGCTACATCCCCACCAGGTGGCAACACATTGGTTGCACCGAGGGAATGCCCATAACCCAGTGCAGGCTGGGTGGTTACATCCCAGTTAGTGTCCAGCTCTGTAGAAAAATTGCCCCCTGCACCTATCTTGTCAAAGCCATCTGTAGACCAGTCCCATGTACCGCTGGAATATACCTTTGGAGCGACCACATTCTGTGGAGGATGTGAGAGGGTTGCCTGTGCACCGTTACTGGCGTGACATTGAAGACAGAGTTTGTGTATCTCAGCCCTTGAACTTACCTGTCCCCTCAACAATACGAGTGAGCCCCCACTTAACCCACCGAGACCACTACCCCCCTGGCTGTTGTGCATGGTATGACATGCACCGCATGTAAGGGGTCCAGCCCCTTTATGAACACCATAACCGATAGATGGTATGGAAAGAATAACAACTGTTACTACTATCCACCAGACCCTTTTTGTCAAACAAAAATCTTTTGATTTTAACATGTTTTAAATTATTAAAATCAATATCTTGTTTAGTCAATGATACAACTAAAACAAAGCCTTTGTCAAGCATATATTTTGACACCCCACTGAGGGGGATGGTTACAATTA
>WGFF01000036.1 GCA_015492355.1 Deltaproteobacteria bacterium | reverse complement strand
TGAGCCTTTTAGATTCTATGAATGTACAGCCCTTGTGAGGATGACAGGCAGGAGGGCGTCGGATATAGTGGAGTTTCTCGAGATTATAAGGAATGTGAGTCCTGAAAGTATCTTCCATCACATGCATCAGTACTTCCTCAAGCCCCATGTACGTCCACCCGAGTATCCCAATGATTTTGCGGTATGGGTCGCCTATGCCCTCGAAGGAAAGAGCCTTGCAGAGGGGCTCGCCAACCTGAATCCCTTTGAATTCTCCAGCATAGAGGATATAAGGCAGGAGATAATACGTATAATCATGGACTATCTCAAGAACTATCCCCCTCCAAGGCCCGTTCTTCCAGGGGGGGAATTTTTCTTCAACGAGGGTATAACCCTTGTCATTCCTACCGATTTTCAGGCAGAGAATCTCGAGGAGTTCCTCAGGGCGCTCAAAGAGGTGGACGGCTCCAGCATATACTTTCACTTCTACGAGGCAAAGCTCCGTCTCGGCAAGGAACAGGACGATTTCAGCAGGTTTTTTGAGGAATGCCTCAGCTGTGGCGAACTGGCAAGGAGGATAAAATCCCTCGACCCATACATGTACAGTACAGAGGTACTGAGGTCGAAGATAATAGGACTTGTTGAAGGGGCGCTTTCGTCATGACACTCGAAGACTATAGAGACATAGCAGAACCCGGGGATATAAGGGCTATAGAACACATGGCAAAGAGGCTTAGGGGTAGGACCATGCTCCATGTGAACTCCACTGCCATGGGTGGAGGGGTGGCAGAATTACTCCAGAGGATGATACCGCTCATAAAGGAGCTCGGTATAGATGTAAGATGGAGTGTGATGAAGGGGACAAAGTCCTTTTTCGAGACCACAAAGAGGCTACACAATGCCCTTCAGGGTAAGGCTCTACCACTTACAAAGAAGATGTGGGAGGTCTACGAGTCTGTCAACAGAAAGAACGCAGAGAGGATAGACCTCGATGCAGACTGCGTTTTCATCCACGACCCACAGCCAGCCCTCTTTATATATTCCAAAAGGCGTGGGGTATGGATATGGAGGTGCCACATAGATATATCCACCCCTGACAAGGTTACGTGGTTTTTTCTTAAGAACCATATCGAGAAGTACGATGCCTGTGTGTTCTCTGTCTCCCACTTTGCCCAGGCTGTAGCGATACCCCAGTTCATGATACCACCGTCCATAGACCCCCTGAGTGAGAAGAACATAGAACTCTCGGATGAGGAGGTACGGGATGTGTTCGAGCGGTTCAACATACCGATGGACAAACCCATACTTCTTCAGGTCTCAAGGTTCGATCCCTTCAAGGACCCACTCGGTGTGATAGATGCCTACAGGATGGTCAGGAAATACCACGACTGCAGGCTCATCCTTGCAGGCGGTACTGCAACGGATGACCCTGAGGGGGAGAGGGTGCTTAAAGAGGTGCAGGAGAAGGCAGAGGGAGACCCTGATATACATATCCTTCTTCTCCCACCGTTCAGCGACAGGGAGATAAATGCCCTCCAGAGGGGTGCAACCATAGTGCTACAGAAATCAACAAGAGAGGGCTTTGGACTCGTTGTCGCAGAGGCACTGTGGAAGAAAAAGCCTGTCATAGGCGGGGCTGTGGGGGGTATACCACTTCAGATAATAGATGGCGTTACAGGCTTTCTCGTCCATTCCGTGGAGGGTGCTGTATACCGTATAAGACAGCTCCTTGAGAATCCAGACCAGGCAAGGATAATGGGAGAGACAGCAAGGGAGCATGTGAGAAGAAATTTCCTCATAACGAGACACATCAAGAACTACCTTGCCATGTGGATAGCCATGGAACACAGGGACGAAAAGGTCATCTATGTATGAGGTAAGGGTACGTCAAATCAGACACCCCCTTTCCCAAAAGACCTTAAGCCCAAAAAGTCCCTGGAAAAGAGAATGCATGTATTACAGGGGTCTCAGGTGACAGGACAAAGCCCCCTGAAGGTGTAAGAGTAATATCAAGCCCTTGTTTCATTTATAAGGGGTCATGGACAAGATTCCCTGGAGGCAACCTGGCTGGTTTTTGAGTAATGCCGGTCCTTTTTCTGTTTGGTAATGGTATCTTTTTCGGACTAAATCCTGAGGGAAACCCCTTTTGTAAAAGGGGTTTCCCTCAAACTCCCTTCCCCAAAACTTTTAATCTAAAAGTTTTTCGGGAAAGGGGGC
>WGFF01000035.1 GCA_015492355.1 Deltaproteobacteria bacterium | reverse complement strand
GAGTTTGAGGGAAACCCCTTTTACAAAAGGGGTTTCCCTCAGAACACATACAGACAAATTTCAGTGTGCTTTGCCACAGTGGGGCATTTTTTTGGAGAGGGTTACGGTTGTCCCGGGGATTTTTGGTTTATAAGGACTCTTCTACCAGTATCTTCAGTGCGGATGGAAGGACCTTCACAGAGAGCCTTTCATCCCCATCGAAGGTCTCGCCGTCAGTATGTACTGGACCTTTGTTCTTCCTTATAATCTCTATGGAGTCGGTCTGTATCTTCTGGAATCCTGTAAGTCTGTCTATCCTGCCCCTTAAAAGTTTTACCGCCCCTGACAGACCGTGAAAGAATCCAAGCCTCGGCACTATACATACATCCAGAAGCCCATCATCAGGTACAGCCCCCGGTGCTATTATGGCATCCGCACCGTATTGTTCCGTATTTGCAACGGTAAGGAGAAGCGGGGTTATTCTTCTGTACCTGTCCTTTATCTTTATGGTTATTGCCTCTGGTCTGTATCTCATGAATTCCATGAAGGCTATGGAAAAGTAAGGGAGTATACCCCTTTTCTTAGAGCTCCTCTTTCCTTCGTTGTATCTCTTGCTTATATGGGCATCAATGGCAAAGCCAGCGGTGGAGAGGAAAACCCTCCCATCCACAGACCCTACATCTATATTTTTCACCCTTCCGGATAGGAGGAGTCTTACCGCTGATTCTATCTCCCTCGGGATATGGAGTGCCCTGGCAAGCCCGTTACCAGAGCCACAGGGGATGATACCGAGTACAGTCTTCTTAGAGCCAACGAGTGCAGAGCCCACCTCGTTCACAGTGCCGTCCCCACCGCATACGAACACAAAATCGTATCCCCTCTGCTCAGCCTCCCTGGATAACCTGTATCCATCACCCTTCCTCTGGGTGAGCCTTATCTCGAACAACCCCTCCGAGGACTTGAGAACCTTCCTTATACATTCGGTTATCTCCTCTGTCCTGTCTCTGCCCCCTGCTACAGGGTTTATTATGAACCGTACCTTCAAGGAGTGTATCTCCGTTCCTGCAAAGCCTTTTTACCGGCTCCCTGGATTGCCCATGTCATGTGGGCTGGGTATCTTACCCGTATCAGTATATTTAATTGTTGTTTTTTTTCAAGGTCTTTCCCTTCAAGTCCTGTTGCATGGATGGTTGAGGGCATGTACACTATAGGTATAAAGAACAGAAAGGGGGGTGGATATGAGGCACTTGTGGGGAATGGTATGGATGGGTATCTTTACTGTATTTTTTACATCTGTGGTAGAGGGAGGTGGTGGTATGTTTTCTGTGGAGAGTAATGCCTTCAGGGAGGGTGAGAGGATACCGGACAGACACACCTGTATAGGTAAGGACCTCTCGCCTGAACTACACTGGAAGGATGTACCGTCTGGTACGAAGAGTTTTGCCCTCATAGTTGAGGACCCTGATGCACCTGTGGGTACATTCATACACTGGGTTGTATATGATATCCCGGGTGGTTCAAAGGGTCTTTCAGAGGGTATTACAAAGACATCGAGACTTCCAGACGGTACCAAGCAGGGTATAACCGACTTCGGTCGCATAGGCTACTGGGGACCGTGTCCGCCACGCGGACATGGCAGACACAGGTATTATTTCATCCTCAGGGCACTCGATGTGGAAAGCCTCGGCATACCTGAAGGCGCAAGGAAAGGTGAGGTCGAAAGGGCTATGAAAGGACATATCCTCGGTGAGGCAAGGATTATGGGTACCTTCAGCAGATAAGCCCCTGGATAAAAATCCCTTTCTTGTGGTACCCACGTGTGAAGATGATACACCCGTACTATCCTGTAAGGGTGTTCCTGTGGCGTTATCGTAAGATGTCATGTTGCCTATCCGTAGAATTTCGGGAGAGCCTCCCGTATCAGGCATGGTGAAGGGCTATTGGTCCCTTGTCACCATGACCTCGTATCCCTCGCTGGCAAGCCTCTGTGCGGTCCTGTAGGCATCAGCCCTTGTGGGGTATCTACCGAGTCTAACCCTGTAGAAGGTCCTTCCAGAGACGGTAGCCCTCGCTATGTAAACGCCTGAATATCTCCAGCTCAGTACCTCCTTCAGCCTCCTTGCATTCCTTACATCCCTGAATGCACCCACCTGTACCACATAATCGCCATCACCGGTATCATCCACCCTTATGTACCTTATATATTTCCTGTCCCTCCCGATGACCTCGATTCTCACCCTTGCAGTGCCCTTCTCTACCATACCGAGCCTTTTTGCAGCACCATAGGACAGGTCGATAATCCTCCCCTTGACGAATGGTCCCCTGTCGTTTACAGTGACCTTTACCTTCTTTCTGTTTTCGAGATTCGTCACCCTGAGGATGGTACCGAGTGGCAGTGTCCTGTGTGCAGCTGTCATTGCGTACATGTTGTATATCTCTCCGCTTGCAGTGGGTCTGCCGTGGAAGTCCCTGCCGTACCAGGATGCGATACCAGTCTGGGTTCTGTACCCATTCTTAATGGTGGCACAGCTGGTGGAGAGGAGAACGAAGGCGGTTATCAGGGGTAAGACCCTATGCATGGCAAGCCTCAGTTCATAGCCCTTTCTCTGAGCCCCTCTTCAGGGATATGTCCCCTTTCGAGGACCTCCTTGAGATACATCCCTGTATACGACCCTGCCACCCCTGCAACCTCTTCTGGTGTGCCACTTGCGATTATGTGACCACCCTCGTTGCCACCCTCTGGTCCAAGGTCGATTATATAGTCAGACGATTTTATCACATCCATGTTGTGCTCTATTATCACTATGGTATTACCCGCATCGCGCAGGCGATTGAGCACATCCAGGAGTTTTTGTATATCCGCAAAGTGGAGTCCAGTTGTGGGCTCATCGAGTATATAGAGGGTCTTTCCTGTTGCCCTCTTGGACAGTTCCCTTGCAAGTTTTATCCTCTGGGCTTCACCGCCTGAAAGGGTGGTTGCTGGTTGTCCGAGTTTTATGTAACCCAAGCCCACACTGTAGAGGGTTGTGAGCCTGTCCTTTATGGAGGGTATGTTACGGAAGAACTCCACCGCCTCTGTCACTGTCATATCGAGGCAGTCTGCTATGTTTTTTCCACGGTACCTTATATCGAGGGTCTCACGGTTGTACCGTCTGCCACCACATACATCGCACCGCACGTACACATCAGGCAGAAAATGCATCTCCACCTTTATGACCCCCTCACCCATACATGCCTCGCACCTCCCGCCCCTGACGTTGAAGCTGAAACGTCCAGGGCTATAGCCCCTTACTTTGGAGTCAGGGAGCTGGCTGAAGAGTTCCCTTACAGGGGTGAATACACCCGTGTACGTTGCAGGATTGCTCCTCGGTGTCCTTCCTATGGGTGACTGGTCTATGGAGATGACCTTGTCTATGAATTCGAGCCCCTTTATGGCTGATACCTCTCCTGCCCTCTCCTTTGAGTTGTAGAATATCCTGGCAAGATTCTTGTAAAGGGTATCGACAACGAGACTGCTCTTGCCAGAGCCAGAAACACCCGTCACACAGGTTATAAGCCCTATGGGTATGCTCACGTCCATACCCTTTATGTTGTTTATCCTCACACCCTTGAGTACAAGGAATCGTCCATCCGCTCTTTTCCTCTCTGCTGGTACGGGTATCTGGAGTTCGCCTGAGAGATACTTGCCTGTTATGGACCTTGGAGAGGACATTATCTCCTCCTGTGTCCCTACAGCCACGACCTCACCTCCCTCCTCACCAGCACCTGGACCCATGTCGATTATATAGTCTGCACTCCTTATGGTTGCCTCGTCATGCTCCACCACAATCACGGTGTTGCCCATATCCCTAAGCCTCTTGAGTGCGGTAAGGAGTCTTCTGTTGTCCCGTTGATGGAGACCTATGGATGGCTCATCGAGTATGTAAAGGACACCCACAAGGCTTGAGCCTATCTGTGTGGCAAGCCTTATCCTCTGAGCCTCGCCACCAGAAAGGGTCGAGGCGTTCCTGTCGAGTGTTATATAGTCGAGTCCCACACCCGCAAGGAAACTCAAACGCTCGCTTACCTCTTTGAGTATCCTCTGTGCAATCTCTTCCTGCGTGGGTGTGAGGCGGAGGTCTTTGAAGAAAAAGAAAGCATCCTTTATGGACATCCTCACAATATCCCAGATGGACTTGCCACCCACCTTTATGAAGAGCGCCTCTTTTTTGAGCCTCGAGCCCTTGCACACCGGGCATGGCTGGGCATTCATGTACCTTTCAAGCTCACACCTCACCTCCCCTGATTCGGTCTCCTTGTAGCGCCTTTCCAGATTCCTCAGCACCCCTTCAAAGGGCTGTCTGTAGTATACCCTTCTGCCACCCCTTTCGTAATAAAACTCTATTTCCTCATCACCAGAACCGTTGAAGATGATATCCCTTATCCTCTTCGGGAGCCTTCTAAACGGTGTGGACGTGGAGAACCCGTAATGTCTTGCGAGGCTTTCGAGGAGATGCTGAAAGAACTCCGCACCCTTCCTGCCACCCCTTCTGCCCCACGGGACGATGGCTCCATCCCTTATGGAGAGGGATCTATCGGGTACCACCAGATCAGGATCGAAGTAGTACTTCTCCCCTATACCCTTGCATTCAGGACATGCACCATGGGGACTGTTGAATGAGAACATGGTGGGCGTTATCTCTGGATAACTTATGCCACACCTGACACAGGATAGTTTCTCGTTGAAGAGGAGTTCCGCTCCTCCATGTACCTCTATCTTTATGAGCCCACCTGAAAGCCCTCCAGCAACCTCAAGTGAGTCTGCAAGCCTCCTTATGATGCCCTCCTTTATAATAATCCTGTCCACTATCACATCTATGTAGTGCTTTTTCCTCTTATCGAGCACTATTTCCTCCTCAAGGCTCCTCATCACACCATCGACCTTTACCCTTGTGTATCCCTCCCTTCTGAGCTGCTCGAGTTCCTTTCTGTACTCACCCTTTCTTCCCCTTACCATGGGAGAGAGCACCACTATCCTTGAGCCAGATGGAAGGGACATAATCCTGTCCACCATCTGCTGGAGGGTCTGCGATGTTATGGCTCTGCCACACCTGTAACAGTGGGGGCTTCCTACCCGTGCAAAAAGGAGCCTCAGATAATCGTATATCTCTGTGACAGTACCCACGGTGGAGCGGGGATTCTTGCTCGTTGTCCTCTGGTCTATGGAGATGGCAGGGGAGAGCCCCTCTATGCTCTCCACATCAGGCTTGTTTAT
>WGFF01000034.1 GCA_015492355.1 Deltaproteobacteria bacterium | reverse complement strand
GGGTTTCCCTCAAACTCCCTTCCCCAAAACTTTTAATCTAAAGTCTTCTGGGAAAGGGGGCAGGGGAAAACACCTTTTTACCAGAAAAGGGCGATAGCCCGGAGGGCTTTCCCCACAACAACATTCAGGTCCGATTTGATGACCCATTACCAACACAAAAAAGGAGGTCCTGACTATGAAAAGGATACTGTTGACATCGATCCTATCTTTCTTTACCGTGTATCTATCCCATGTCCATGGTTCGGTTACATACAATACACCTCAGGAAAAGGAGGCAGCCATCCATATCCAGACCGGTATTCATTATATCAAGATTGGCGACATTGATGAAGCCATAGAGGCATTCAAAAAGGCTATAGAGGTCTTTCCTGATGCAGACGAGGCGTACTACAACCTGGGGCTTGCATACATGGACAAGGGAGACTTCGCCAGCGCAGCGAAGAGTTTTGAGAAGATATACCCCAAGGCTCCTGAGGACATAGGGCTCAACTTCAACTACGGCTACACACTGTTGCAACTTAAAAGATACAGTGACGCCATCCCGAAGCTCGAAAAGGTGCTGAAGGCAAACCCTGATGACAGGGAACTCGAGGAACTTATCAACAAAGCCCGCAGGGCTATGAAGGGTGATTAGACCTTCATGCGTTCGAGCATGAATGTTCCGAGCATCTTATCCGTACCGCCTATGTGGTTTTTGAGCCAATCTATGATACGGTTCTGGACAAGGATTACAAGGCTTGAGGATGCCCCGCCCTCAAGGAATCTTTCCTTGAGGTCTCCTATTTCGGTCTTGAACCTTGAGTGCTCGCTTTTGTGGGCAGAGGCGTAGGGGTAGCTATACTCTTCCATGGCGCGTTCCTCTGTGCCGAAGTGATGTATCACATAGTCTTCCAAGAAGCTGAGAAGATCTCCTATCTCTTCCTTACCCTTGCCCGCACGCATGGCATCTATTAGCTTGTTCACCCTGTTGAAAAGTTCCATATGCTGTTTGTCCTGCCAGTCTACACCTGTTGAAAGGGAACTTATCCATTCGAGCGCCATCTCCATACCTCCTGGTGTTTGCTGGGCATACAAGTCCTATTTATTTTTATCGAATGTTTTGGTTTTTTCTTTAGGGGAAATACCGTTGTAGAAGGTCTCTGTTTGTTGTATCATTAGGTGTATGCAGAGGGTCCTTACAAGGTATATATTCAGGGAGATGGCTGTACCATTTGTGCTGTGCCTGGCAATCCTTACCTTTACCGCCCTTCTGAGCAAGGCACTCAAGCTTGTAGACCTCATGGTGACCCATGGTATCGGGTTCGGTTATGTGGTCTGGTTTGTAGTATCTGTAATACCCTCTTTTCTCATCTATACCATACCCATTTCATTCCTTGTGGCAGTGCTTGTAGCCTTTACAAGGCTCAGCACCGATAGCGAGATTACTGCCATAAAATCATCAGGGATAAGCCTTCTGAGCATAACAAAACCTGTGTTCGTCCTGGCATTCATAGCCTATATACTCACCACACTCTCCACCCTCTATCTCTTCCCATGGGGGAATCTGGGGCTCAAAAGGCTTCTCTTTGAGGTTGCGAGAACCAAGGCTACCGCCGGTATCGATGAAAAGACCTTTTACGACCACTTCAAGGACATTGTACTCTATGTTGACCACATAGATCCAAAGAGCGGGGAACTCGAAGGGATATTCATCGCCGAAGAAAAGGATGGGAAATCGAATATAGTCCTTGCCAGAAAGGGTGTGCTTGTACCTTCCAGGGAGAGGCTCTCCATCTATCTGACCCTATACGATGGCGCCATACACAGGGAAGGAGAGGCAGAGGAGGACTATCATCTTGCGAGCTTTTCTACCTACAACCTGAGACTCGAACTTAAAGGCACCAATAGCGCACCCTCTGACAGGACGAACAGAGAACTCTACCCGAGTGAGCTCCTCCTGAGGATAAAGGACGTGGTAGCAAAGGGCAATAACCCTGCCCCTTTCATAATAGACTTTCACAAGAGATTTGCCCTTCCTGCATCGGTATTTGTATTTGCCCTGCTCGGTGTACCCCTTGGGCTTCAGAGGGTAAGGACAGCAAGATTTACAGGTTTTACCATAGCACTGGCGGTGGTGCTGATATACTATATACTCTCCACAGCACTCGAAGGGCTCGGTGAGAACGGAGCCATAGACCCTGTGGTCTCTGTATGGGGCTCGGATATAATCATGGCAATAGCAGGGATATACATCTTCCACAGGACCAGCAGGGATAAACCCTTGACCCCCTTTTCCCTTTTTGCAGGGAAGGAGGGATCAGGACCAGGAGGCAACTATGTTGCCTCTGAGCAATAAACCTCTCCGAGGAGAGGTCGGGGCATTCGATCCCATCCTTCGTATGAATTATCTTTGATTCTGAAGTGTTTTATCGCTTTGATTCCCACCGGGATAGGATCGAGGGTTCGTGGGATGCAACCCCATGAAGCAGGCAACACAGTTGCTTTATAATAAACTTCTATCTTAGTAAAATGGGGGTTTCAGGGGGTAAAAACCCTGAAGCAGTGATGCCCTGCTCTGTGGGCAGGAGGCTTCACTCAATAAAGGGGTTCAGGAAGGGATACCTCTTAAAGCAAGGAGTAAGGGTTGAGAACACTTGATAGATACATACTCAGGGAGTTCGGCAAGATATTCTCCATAACTGTACTGTCCTTTATTTCGGTATTCATGATAGTCGATGTATTCGAAAATATGGACGACCTTATGGAACACGGGGTACCACTGTGGGTGGGTGTGGGATTCTTTCTCTACAAGTTTCCGTATATCTTTGGTCAGGTCCTTCCGGTTTCTATACTCCTCTCGGTACTCATATCCATCGGTATATTTTCAAGGAACGGGGAACTCACCGCTGTCAAGGCAAGCGGGATAAGCCTTCTGAGGGTACTCAGTCCACTGTTTATGTGCGGGCTCGTTGCAAGTGTGGGTGTAATGTTCATAAACGAGTCCATAACACCCGTTACGATGAAGAAGGTGAACTCCATAAGGAAGACATGGCTTGAGGATATAAAGATGGGTGTATTCGGTAAAAGGGGCTTTTGGCTCAGGGGAGGAGATGGAATATACAATATAAAGGAGATGGATTTAAAGAACAACACCCTGAGGGGGGTTGTTCTGTATGAGTTCGGGAGGGGTTTTGAATTTACAGGAAGGATACAGGCAAGGGAGGTTGTGTGGCGTAACGATAACTGGCGTGCGGATAATGCGACAGGATGGGGTCTGTCAGGGGGCAGGGTTGTAAGAAAGAAGGTGGATAAGGTTGTATTCGATGGCTTGAAATCCCCGGATGAACTCGTGTCAGCGGAGAGGGGCTATGAACAGATGGGTCTTGTGGAGCTCTACAGATACATCCAGGGACTCGAAAAAGAGGGCTATGACACATCACGCTACAGGGTTGACCTCTACAGCAAGATAACCTTTCCGCTTGTGAACTTCATAATGGTCCTTGTGGGTATACCCTTTGCCCTCAAGACCGGAAGGTCCGGTGGAATAGCAGTAGGAGTTGGTTTGAGTGTGATAATAGGATTCAGTTACTGGATAATATTCGCCATTTCCAGATCCCTTGGGCACAGTGGTGTGTTTCCGCCTCTATTCTCTGCGGTCTTCCCTGATATATTTTTCTTTGCAGTAGGTGTGTTCATGTTGAGCGGTATAAGGCAGTAGATGAGAGATTGACTCACCACAGGCTTTGTGTTAATTAAAGAAGGTAATGGGTCATCAAATCGGACCTGAATCTTTGTTGTGGGGAAAACCCTTTTT
>WGFF01000033.1 GCA_015492355.1 Deltaproteobacteria bacterium | reverse complement strand
AGTGTCTTTGGAGGGGATATCGCCTCAGGGATTGAGTTCTTTGGTGATCTCAGGCTGAGATCAGAGTACATAGACAACAAGGGGTTCAACAAGGAGAGGTATCAATGGAGGCAGAGGTACAGATTGAGGTTCGGTGCGGGAGCGGGTGTTACCGAACATGTGGAGGTGGGCATCAGGTTTGCCTCCGGGGAGCCGAGTTATCAGACAACGGGCAACCAGACCCTTGATGGAGAGAATTTCAAAAAATTCGAGTTCAGGCTCGACAGGGTATTTGCCAGATACAGTAGAAAGATAGGTGGTGTGGGGTTCACCCTGAGGGCAGGAAAGTTTGCCCATCCCTTCTGGTATCCAACAGAGATAGTCTGGGATGGAGACCTCCAGCCACAGGGTGTCTCAGAGACACTGGAGTTTGGCAACACCACAGTCCACCTTGCCCAGTATGTAATAAGGCAGGCTGATAGAAATGACCTTCCAGGAGGGAGCAACAACGGTAACGAACTATACGCCTTTCAGGTGGTCCACGGGTTGGAACTTGGGGGTATGGATACAAAGATGGGGGTGTCGTATTACAGTGTCTCTGACCCCGCACAGCTCGGCAGGGATGCAAGGGCAAGTAACAGTGATTTCACCACGAATAAGAATTTTAACACCTGCACATCAAAAGCGGGGTTCACCTCCACTGTCAGCACACCGTGTTTTGGTGAGGTCTCTGACTTCAATATCCTTAACCTGACCGCCCAGGTTGCCTTCCTCAAGGATGGACCCCTCCCTGTAAGGATAGTGGGCGAGTACGTGAAGAACATGGGGGCAAGGTCTTTTATGGTCTACAGCGACCCATCAGATACCACAGGTGCGGAATACGGCAGAGAGGATACAGCATGGCTTCTGGGAATAGGTGCGGGCACGAAAAGACCCGGTACATGGAGGTACTGGCTGAGTTACTCGCAGATAGAGGCTGACAGCGTGGTGGCAAACTTTAACTCCGATGACCTCCAGCAGACAAACGTGAATACCACATCCATCCTTGTAAGTTATCAGATAACCGAGGATATGTACGTCTACTACGATGGTTACTTCCAGACAAGAAACAACTACCGGCTCGCGGTGGACAACGGCAATGCCTCCACAGATGATACCACCATGTATCGCCACAGGATAAACTGGGTCATGCACTTCTGAAAAATCCACCCAATCTTAAGACAACTGTAACAGTTCTGTAACAATGGGGACGTAAATTGTTAAGTATCGAAGGTCTCTGTGAAAGTCTCTCTTCTGGATTCCAAAAACCCGTTGCCAGCCACACCACCCTGTGGTAAAAGATTATATTATTAGAGACGGAGGACCTGTTCACGATGAAGGGGCGGAAGAAGGTCTTGTTTGTATGTGTGGGTAACACATGCAGGAGTCAGATGGCAGAGGGCTTTGCCAGGTTCTACGGAAAGGACAGGATAGAGGTACGGAGTGCAGGGACCTCTGCAATGGGTGTTGTGAATAGAGCCACCATAGATGCCATGATGGAAAAGGGAGTTGACATCTCACAGCAGACCTCGGACCAGCTGACAGAGGATATGATCGAGTGGGCTGATGTGGTGGTAACCCTTGGGTGCTGTTCTGCGGATACACTCTGTCCGGTATCGTTCAAGGGCGAGAAGATAGACTGGGCTGTGGAAGACCCCATAGGACAGCCCTTCGAGGTGATGAGGCGCGTGAGGGATGATATAGAGAGAAGGGTAAGGGAGCTGTTACAGTCCAGCCTTATGGATGATGCCCCTGGCGGATAAATACCTTTGGTCTTACAGGTAGAAGTCCTTGACAGGTTTGGAGTCGAACAAGATCCTTGTTGTGGATGATGAGACAGATATCCTCACCCTTCTGAGTTACAATCTCAAGAAAGCAGGTTTTGATGTACTCACTGCAAAGGATGGTCCAGAGGCGATAGAGATAGCACGTGCCAGACAGCCTGGTCTTGTCATCCTCGATATAATGCTCCCCAATATGGACGGGACCGAGGTCCTCAAACAGCTCAAGGCTGACACCAAGACCGCTGGAATCCCTGTTATAATGCTCACTGCCAAGGGTGAGGAGGTGGACAGGATCGTTGGGTTCGAGCTCGGGGCAGAGGACTACATAACAAAGCCCTTCAGCCCACGTGAGGTCGTACTCAGGGTAAAGGCAGTACTCAAGAGATTCAAACTCCCGAGAAGCGATGAGAGGATTATAACCTACAGGGACATTACCATAGACCCCTCCAAACATAGAGTAACGGTCAGAAAAGATACCATAGACCTCACCCCCACAGAATTCAAACTCCTAAAAGAACTCCTTGAGGCAGGGGGCAGGGTCCTTTCAAGGGACCTTCTGCTCGATATGGTATGGGGACAGGACTGCTACGTCACCCCGAGGACAGTGGATACACATATACGGCGCCTGAGATCGAAACTGGGATATGCAGGCAGGTATATAGAGACAGTAAGGGGTGTGGGCTACAGGATCAAAACCGAGGAAGACCAGTAAAAAGATATGGAAGGTGACATAATACTCGATGCAATAGCAAGGGAGATGCAAACAGGGGTGCTTGTCATAGACAGCCTCGGAAGGGTACTCTATGCAAACCCCTTTTTTATAAAATCCTTCCCTGTAAAAGGGGATATAAAGAACAGGAAGGTTGGCGAGCTCGTGGGTAACACCACCCTGCTTAGGGTGGTGGAGGAGTTCATGTCAGAGAAGGAAAACCCCCCGCAGGATATAGAGATAATCGAGAAGGGCAGGTTCTTCAAGGTAAGGCTCGTGCCACTCAGGGAGAGGGGAAAAAGGAGTCTCCTTCTATTCCTTCAGGACATAACAGAGGAAAAGAGGGTGGAAGCCATAAAGAAGGATTTTGTCGCCAACGTATCCCATGAGCTGAGGACCCCTCTGGCAAGCATAAAGGGATACTCGGAGACCCTGCTCGATGGCGGTATGGACGACAGGGAGACATTGAGGGAGTTTTTGAAGATTATCGACAGACACGCCACCCGTATGGCAAGGATAATAGATGACCTTCTCATACTCTCAAGGCTTGAGTCCCAGAAAATGCCCATGGATTCCCGACCGGTGGACCTCGGGGAACTTGTATCGTCCACTGCGTCAGGTTTTGAAAAACAGGCACGGGACAAGGGGATAAGGCTTTCCTGGTCTGTGGAGGATGGGCTTCCAATGGTATGGGGAGACAGGGACAGGCTCGAGCAGGTGATGGTAAACCTCCTGGACAACGCCATAAAGTACACACCATCTGGTGGGCTTGTAAGGGTCAATGCCTCCAGGAAGAACGGCCTTGTGCAGGTCGATATAGCGGACACTGGTATAGGCATACCACAGGAGGATATACCGAGGATATTCGAGAGGTTCTACAGGGTGGACAAGGCAAGGAGCAGGGAACTGGGAGGAACAGGACTGGGTCTGGCAATAGTGAAACATATCATACAGGGACACGAAGGAAGGGTATGGGTGAGGAGTACACCAGGCAAGGGCTCTACCTTCAGTTTCTCTCTGAAGCCCTGCCAGTGAGAAAGCCCGGCCCTCAAGGAACCGATTTCGGACTGAATCCTGAGGGAAACCCCTTTTGTAAAAGGGGTTTCCCTCAAACTCCCTTCCCCAAAACTTTTAATCTAAAAGTTTTCTGGGAAAGGGGACAGGGGAAAACACTTTTTTACCAAAAAAGGGGGAAACCACAGGGTAGCTCACCCATCTGAAAAAGGTTTCCCCCAATCCGCACGGTTCAATGGACTATCGCCTCACACCGGGAGATCAGTCGATATAGTAGAGCCAGTCGATGTAGTCCTTATTTTTACCTTTTACTACATCGAAGAATATCTCCTGGATGGTGTTTGTTACAGGACCGGGCTTTCCAGTGCCTATGGTTCTGTTGTCCACCTCTACGATGGGTGTTATCTCTGCTGCTGTGCCGGTAAAGAATGCCTCGTCCGCAGAGTAGAGCTCATCCCGTGTGAACCGCTCCTCCACAAGCCTTATCCCGTTGTCCTTTGCTATCCTTATGACAGAATCCCTCGTGATACCGTCGAGGACAGATGTAAGAGGGGTGGTCTTAAGTACACCGTCCCTTACCATAAAGATATTCTCTCCACTGCCCTCTGAGACATATCCGTCTGTATCCAGGAGTATCGCCTCGTCATATCCTGATGCAACAACCTCTCTCTTGGCAAGGATGGAATTAACGTAGTTACCCACTATCTTTGCCTTTGTCATACCTGAATTCACATGATGCCTTACAAAGGACGATATCTTTACCCTTATACCCTTTTTCAATCCCTCCTCACCGAGATAGGCACCCCAGTGCCATGCTGCTATGGCAACCCTGACAGGATTGTTCTTTGGATACAATCCCATGCTCCCCTCTGCAAGGTAGGCAAGGGGCCTTATATAGCCCTCCTTGAGGTCGTTAGCCTTGAGGGTCTCGACTATGGCGTTGTTTATCTCCTCAGGGGTATAAGGTATCTCCATCTGGGCTATATGGGCTGATTTGAAAAACCTCTCCGTGTGCTCGGGAAGTCTGAAGATGACAGACCTTCCATCCTCGCACAGATAGCACCTTATACCCTCGAAGACCCCGAGCCCGTAGTGGAGGGTATGGGTGAGTATGTGCACCCTGGCATCATCCCAGTCGATCAGTATGCCATCCATCCATATCTTCTTTCCTTTTTCCACAGAAACACCTCGTTAAGGATTTTTTGGTCTTTATGGGTCTCACATGAAGAGGGGTTTTTGTTTTCATCACATCCCTGAAGTCTTATCATATTTCTGAGATTTTTTCACAGCCCTCTCCCTTACAATCCTGAAACCCCCTTCCCTTCGCACAAGATATAGATGCCTTAGAGCCTCTTCTGTGCCCTTGCCACCCCTGGAGACCTCGTTGAAATACACGACCACCTCTTTCCTCCCGTGCCTGAGTATCCTTATGTTCCTTATATCCAGGGTATACCCGCTCCTGTACATAGGAAGACCCCCCTTGCCCTCGTAAAGGGAGAGAAAAACCCCCTTCTTTCCCTCCTCCATCGCAGACCTCCACCTCTCAAGGAATCCAAAAACCTCCTCCCGCAAAGAAGAGAGCCCCTTCTCCCGGATATAGTCAACCTTCTCCACAATAATCATCGGTGTCTCCATCAATTCTATCCACTGCGACAGACGTACAATATCGTTATTGGTTACAACCACGCAACCCCTTGAATCAAAAGCCCTTTTTATCCTCTCGGGCTCATCCGTTGCATGGAGCCATATACCACTGCCCGTCTTTTTTTTAAGCCTGTCAAAGGGATTGGGATAGTCAGTAACAATGGCCATAACACCATATCTCGAAGGCAGATTACTTCCATCAATAATATCTATAAAAAAATACACACCTTCTGGTGTCTTGAGGTCTCCTTCCCTCTGTTTATCTCCCCTTTTCTTGCCAGTTGTAACCCTGAAGGTCTCTATGAGATTATAATTGTGATCGTATACCAGAAGCCTCTGGGTCGATTTTTCAACGATTATTATCCTTCCCTTCTCTCCAGGATATATGATGGAAGCGGGTACCTTCCTCTCTCCCCCCTGTGCATCCCATTGAACAAGCCCCCATGTTAAAAGGACGAGTACCCATATCCATGACCTTCTTGGGGGAGGCTTTTCCAGGGAGAACCTTCTTATCATCCCTCTTTTCGGGCTGTCTTGAGCTCCACAGCCCCTTCCTTCTTGGTCATTATACAGTTGCCATCGAATATTACACCCTCTCCGATTATGAGATTGGGTGTCTTTATATCCCCGAACATCTTGCCCGGTGCCTTGAGCTCGACCCTTGAGGTAGCCTCCACAGTGCCCCTCACCTCCCCTGTAATAACAGCGGTATCGACCTTGATCTGTGCCTCCACATTCGCCCCTTCCCCTACAAGGAGGGTGCCATTGCTTGCCAGCTCGCCCCTGAACCTGCCGTCTATCCTCACCGCACCCTCAAAACTGAGCTTCCCCTCCACACTCATACCCCTGCCGATAAAACCCGTCATCTCTGTGGAGCCCTTCTTAAACTCCTCCTTCTTGAACATCTATCCCTCCTTAGACTTTGATTCGTTTTTCATGGGTGAAGCTCTACACCCTGAGGGAAACCCCTTTTGTAAAAGGTGTTTCCCTCAAACTCCCTTCCCCAAAACTTCTGGTCCAAAGTCTTCTGGAAAAGGGGCTGGGAAGACCCCTGTCTACTATATAGAGGCATCATCCCCCTTCCAGCCGACCATCCTACCACCTTGAGCGGAGTATATCGAGTATCCTTTCCCTCTCCTCCGTGGAGAAATAGTTTATCTCTATTCTACCCTTACCCCCCCTCTCCTTTACAGTGACCTTTGTCCCGAACATCTCCCTTAACTCATCCTCTATTGAGATGAGATGTAAATCCCTTTTGTCTGTCCGTTCATCCCCTTCGGTGGAGACCCTCTGGACAAGTCGCTCTGTCTCCCTTACAGAGAGCCCCCTTTTTATGACCTTCCTGCACACCTCCCTCTGGAGGGCATGCCCCTGAAGGGAGAGTATAGCCCTTGCATGTCCCATGGTTATACTGCCCTGGATGAGTTCATCCCTCACCTCTGGCGGGAGTTTTAGGAGGCGAAGGTAGTTTGCAACCGTTGCCCTGTCCTTTCCCACCTTTTTTGCCACCTCTTCCTGGGAAAGACCAAACCCCATAAGGCTCCTGTACGCCTCAGCCTCCTCTATAGGATTGAGGTCTTCTCTCTGGATGTTTTCGATGAGGGCGTACTCAAGGCTCTCCTCATCCGATGCCTCGAGAAGAACCACTGGTACCTCTTTGAGCCCTGCAAGCCTTGCAGCCCTCCACCTCCTCTCCCCTGCTATGAGCTCAAAATCCCCCCCGTTCTCCCTCACAACGAGTGGCTCTATTATACCCTTTTCCTTAATAGAATCCGCAAGTTCCCGCAGGGAGGACTCATCAAACCTCTTCCTGGGCTGTCTCCTGTTGGGTCTTATCTTCTCAACAGGACAGAACCTGAACCTCTCCTTGGAGCCGACTGTACTGCCTATGAGGGCATCAAGCCCCCTTCCGAGCACCTTCTTTTTCTTCAACACCTGCCACCCCTCTGCCTTGAAAGGATTATCTCCTTTGCCAGTTCCATGTAGCTTACAGCGCCCTTTGAATGGATATCGTAGAGAAGTACAGGCTTTCCGAAGCTCGGAGACTCCGAAAGCCTTACGTTACGCGGTATGATGGTGGAAAAGGTCTTCTCCCTGAAGTGCCTCTTTACCTCCTCTGCAACCTGATGGGATAGATTGTTCCTGGGATCGAACATGGTAAGGAGCACACCCTCGATCTCGAGCCCTGGATTGAGGTTCGCCCTTATGAGGTCTATGGTCCTGAGTATCTGACTTATCCCCTCCAGGGCATAATACTCGCACTGGAGCGGTATCAAAACAGAATGGGATGCGGTAAGGGCATTTACCGTAAGGAGGCTCAACGAGGGCGGGCAGTCTATGAATATATAGTCGTACTCATCCACAACATCCCTGAGGCACTCCCTGAGCCTGAACTCCCTCTGCGGGTCGTCCACGAGCTCCACCTCTGCACCTATGAGGTCTATACTCGATGGTACCACCTTGAGGTACTCAAGCTCCGTATCCCTTACAATACCCTTGAGCCCACCACGGTCTATTATGGCACGGTATATCCCACCACCGTTGTTCCTCTCCACCCCCACACCCGAGGTTGCATTCCCCTGGGGGTCGAAATCCACAAGGAGTACGCGCCTTTCAGCCACCGCTATCCAGGCAGAGAGATTGACCGCCGTGGTGGTCTTGCCAACCCCTCCCTTCTGGTTGGCTATGGAGATGACCCTCGCCATTGGCTATGAAAGTTTAACATATATGCCCTTGTTTTCAAGTCTTTTCATGGACACCACCGAAGGGCTCTTAAAAGGGGGTTTCAGGGGAATACCCACTTAAGTCCCTGTTCCACGTGGAACATATCTATCTCCTGCACACAATAAGTACGGTCTTTCTCTCTGTAAAGGGTATCCCCACCTCCTCAACCGTAATCTCCCCGTATTCCTGAGGGACCCTTCCCCTGAGTTCCCTCTCAAAGCCACTTCCCTTCATGGATACAACCATCCCTCCCCTTCGCACATAGGGAAGGGAGAGTCTTAAAAAGACCTCAAGCCCGGTGACCGCACGGGATATGACCACATCGAAAGAGCCCCTGTACCTTCCCACAAGATGCCCATCCTCTGCCCTTCCGCAGATGGGCTCTATACCCTCCTTGATACCGAGTCTCCTGAGGAGGTGTTTTATGAAAAAGACCTTCTTCTCTGTAGCCTCCATGAGTGTAACCCTGAGCCCTGGCAGGGCTATCTTGAGGGGTAGCCCTGGAAAACCCGCACCACTGCCTATATCGAGAAGATGAAAACCCTCTTTGAGAAGATGGGCAGGGGTGAGGGAGTCGAGAAAGTGCCTTGTGATTATCTCCCTATCCGATGTGAGGGCTGTAAGGTTTATCCTTCTGTTCCACCTCTTGAGTTCCTCAAGGTAGGTGAGAAATCTACTTATCTGGCTCTCATCAAGCCTTATTCCCAGCCTATCTGCTCCCTCTTTTAGTATATCCTCCAGCACTACCATACACGCGTAAGACCTGGGGTATCCATGATTATTTGCTGTAACAGTGTATCCTCAGGCATCCCACACAGACGTAAAACCTTCAGGCAGGCTGGAGGCGCCGTAGGTATATCATGAGTACAGTGATCGCAGCAGGGGTTATACCGGGTATCCTGCTTGCCTGCCCTATGGAGGCGGGCTTAAGGGTGGAGAGTTTTTCCACTATTTCCCTGGAAAGGCCAGGTACCTTCCCGTAATCCATGTCCTCTGGTATCCTCATGCCCTCAAGCTTCCTGAACCTCTCGATCTGTTCTGCCTGTCTCCTTATGTATCCCTCGTACTTCACCTCTGTCTCCACCCTGAAGGCTATATCTTCAGGGATGTGGAGTGTATGCTCGATAAACTCAAGGAGCCCTTTTATATCCGCTGAGGGACGCCTGAGGAGGTCTTTAAGTGTGGTGGGTGTCTTTATCTCTCCCAGCCCCTTCTCCCTGAGGATGTGGTTGACCTCTGGTGTTGGCATAAGCCGTGTATTCTCCAGATGTTTTTTGAGGAGTTCCACCATCTCTCTCCTTTTAAGGAAGTCCCTGTAGTCTCCATCTCTCACAAGCCCGACCTTATAGCCCTTCTCCCTCAGCCTCTCCTCTGCATTGTCCTCCCTTAAAAGGAGCCTGTATTCCGCCCTGGAGGTGAACATCCTGTAGGGCTCCCGGGTGCCCTTTGTCACAAGGTCGTCTATGAGTACACCTATGTAGGCTTCTGATCTATCGAGCACAAGGGGTGGTCTGCCACTGAGTTTCTGTACCGCATTTATACCAGCCATCAAACCCTGGGACGCTGCCTCTTCGTAACCCGATGTACCGTTTATCTGTCCCGCAAAGTAGAGGTTCTCTATCTCCTTTGCCTCGAGGGTCTGATGGAGCTGGGTGGGGTCTATGAAGTCGTATTCTATGGCATAGCCAGGTCTCAATATCTCCACCTCTTCGAGCCCCTCTATGGTTCTCAAAAACCGCACCTGCACGTCCACAGGCAGGCTCGTTGAGAGCCCGTTGGGATAGACCTCCCTTGTATCGTAGCCCTCTGGCTCGAGGAAGACCTGATGTCTCTGTTTTTCCGGGAATTTCACCACCTTGTCCTCTATCGAGGGGCAGTATCTCGGTCCTATGCCCTCTATGACACCGCTGTAGAGGGGTGAGCGGTCGAGGTTTTCGAGTATGACCTCATGGGTCTTTCTGTTCGTATATGTTATGTAGCACGGTACCTGCCTCCTTGTTATGGATGGGGTGGAGAGGGAGAAGGGTTTTATGTCCCTGTCCGGCTCCTGTAAGGTGAGCCTTGAGTAATCTATAGTCCTTCCATCGAGCCTGGGGCAGGTGCCTGTCTTGAGCCGTCCCATCCTGAACCCCAGTCCCTTGAGACACTCGGATAGCCCCACACTCGGCATATCCCCTGCCCTTCCACCGGGATAGTTTCTGAGCCCTATGTGTATGAGTCCCCTGAGGAAGGTACCCACTGTTATGATGACCGCCTGCGCCCTTATATGCTCGCCTGTATCGAGCACCACCCCCTTTACCCTGCAACTACCACCCCGTCCCCCATCGAGGGTGAGCCTTTCCACCACCCCCTGTCT
>WGFF01000032.1 GCA_015492355.1 Deltaproteobacteria bacterium | reverse complement strand
GGAAAACACCTTATTCAGGTCCGATTCGATAACCCATTACCAGGTTGTTTATTCTTCTCCACCTTCCCTGCCACTGTATTCCACCTTTATTATCTTGGAATAGCCCGCTATGTAAAGAGAGCCGTCAGGACCTACTGTTATATCAGTAAGTATGGTTCCTGCAAAGGAATCGGGTAGCCATATCGAAAAGTCCTTCTTCTGTATCCTGTTGAGTCTCTTTCCTGTGAGCCTTGCCCTGTAAATCCTACCGATTTTATTATCCACAATGAAGAGGTTGTTTTTGTACTCATCGGGGAAGTTACCCCACGATGGATAGAAGACCATACCCGATGGACCTGCCCCCCGTCTTCCAAAGTCCCATATAGGTTTTTTGTATTTGCTTATCTTGTTGAATCCCAGCTCCCGGGGCCAGCCGTAATTGGCACCTTCCTCCACGAGGTTTATCTCGTCGTGCCCTACTGGTCCCTTGTCAGTCGCATAGAGGGTGTTGTTTAGTGGATTCCATGCCATGGCAGTACCCTTTCTGAATCCCTTTGCGTAGATGAGTGTTTCAGGGTCAGCAGGGTCGAGAGGTAGTTCCTTTCTGGGGTCTATCCTGAGTATCTTTCCGAGAAGGGATGTATCGTCCTGAGCCAGATCCGCCCTGCCACCATCACCTGTGGATACGTAGAGCATACCATCCTTGCCGAAGAGCATCTTTCCACCGTTGTTAAGGGAGTTGTCCGGGGTGGGTATTTCGAGTACCATCTCTTCCTTGCTCCCCCTGCCATCCACCTCCTTCATGCGCACTATGACGTTCTTTGATGTACCTGTGGAGTAGAAGAAGTAGACATACCCGTTCTTTTCGAACTCAGGGTCGAATGCCATTGCAAGGAGCCCGCCTTCACCTGTGCTGTTTACAGAGAATATAGCCCATGGTTGTGGTTCAACAGCCCCGTCCTTAATGACCCTCACCCTACCTGTGTTCTTTTCGATAAAAAAGAGCCTCCCATCAGGAGAGAAGGCGATATCCATACATGCGTTTATACCCCCGAGGAGTTCAACCACCCTGAACCCTCTGGGCATACGTGAGGTTCTGGCATCGGGCTTACAGCCGTACAACACAATGATTACCGCAACAAAAAGACAAAGATATCTCCTGCCTGCCACAGGGACCTACCTCCTTAAATACAATGCCTTTTTGGAATGTATACAGGGGAGGGATGGATTATACCCCCTTTTACGATAAAATCTCCCACACAGTCTAACATGGTTTGACGATTTTTTGAATATCCCTCATCCACCCGCAGGATACTGGCTATCAGGGCAGGGTGAAAAGACAGACATGTTTTAGGGGATTTCTTCAGGCAGGGGGTTTGTCCCTCAACACCTGAGGCTGAGGTCTTTTCAGGTGCCAGGGGATGAAAATCCCCTTAGGATGGGATGGGACACCACAGAATTTCACCCCTTGAAACATCGCAGTCGTTCATGTTACAGTCTTACAGGTCGAAAGAGATGGTGGGCTCGTAAGGAAAACAAAGACAAAGGGTAATACCTTCCCTGTGGAGGGGATGATTACAGATGGTCCCGGTCCACAGGTTTTCAGGAGGTGAAGAGGGGTATAACAATATAAGATGGATCCCCTGATTTTTGTATTTGCGATGGATGTGGAATAGGAATATAATGGTCAGGAGTTTTTTATGGCGATTTATGGATTAACCCGGTTTAAGGATACAAAAAACCCCGTCCATGTCTTCTTAAGAGATGGGGGGTTATCCTGTTGTGTCGGTAGTATCGTCCCTGCCAGAGGCAGGTGAAATTTTTATTGAGGAGAGTTTTTCCATGGCTGACTTCTATCAGATGGGAATGATAACCACCCTTCACAGGCTTGGCAGGTCCAGGCTCGAAAGGCTCGAGACCGAGCTTGAGCTCTACTCCATGGTAAGACCCATTGCACTGGTTCTGCCTGCCCTCTATTCGGATGTGAAGGGTGATGCAATGAAGGGTATTATAGAGGAGCTGAAAAAGGTAAAGTTCATAAAGGAGTTGATACTCGCCCTCGGTCCTGCCTCTGACGATGAGTTCAGGGAAGTAAAGGATATGCTGTCCATACTTCCGCAGGAGGTAAGGATCATACACAATAGCGGAAGGAGGCTCAATGATATATATACCCTTCTCGGCAAAGAGGGTGTGAGTGCAGGTAAGGACGGAAAGGGTCGGTCCGCCTGGATGGCGTATGGGTATGTGATTGCGAGTGGAAAGTGCGAGATTATAGCCCTCCATGATTGCGACATAATAGGCTATTCAAGGGAGATGCTCGCAAGGCTGTGTTATCCCGTTGTGAATCCTGCCCTCGATTATGCATTCTGCAAGGGCTACTACGCAAGGGTGACCAATAAGCTCCATGGAAGGGTTACAAGGCTCTTTGTAACACCCATTGTGAGGGCACTCCAGAAGATAGCAGGTCCCCATCCCTTCCTCGAATTCCTCGACAGTTTTCGTTATCCCCTTGCGGGTGAGTTCTGCATGATAGTGGACCTTGCCCGTGTAAACCGCATACCCTGGGACTGGGGTCTGGAGGTGGGGATGCTTGCTGAGGTCTACAGGAACTATTCCTTCAGAAGGGTCTGTCAGGTCGATATCGCAGAGAACTACGAGCACAAACACCAGCCCCTCTCTGCAGAGGATCCATCAACAGGGCTCATGAAGATGGCGATAGATATAGCAAAGTCCCTCTTCAGGACCCTTGCATCCGAAGGTATAGTCTTCAACGATGGCTTTTTCAAGAGCCTGGTTGCAACCTATCTCAAGATAGCAGAGGATACCATAACGCGCTACGAGGGTGATGCCGCAATAAACGGGCTACTCTTCGACAGACACGAAGAGGCAATGGCTGTGGACGGCTTTACAAGGGCTATAACCATCGCAGCAGAGACCATCATGGAGAATCCCCTCGAAGCCCCGCTCATACCGAACTGGAACAGGGTAATATCCGCTGTGCCGGGAATACTCGAAAGACTTAAGACAGCAGTGGAAGAGGATAACGAATGACAGGGGTGTAAGGGGCTTTCTTCCTCTGTATCTGGCTTCACAACCCGTGGGAGGCTTTGTCCATAGTTCCCCATGAATGAAAAGGGGAAAGACCCATGGGATGTTGTCCCGGGGAGGGACTTCACCTTGGGGTCATGCGTCTATGAGTTTTTTGAGGGTCTCCTTAACCCCCTTTTTCTCTGTGACCCTCAGTATGAGACGTATGAACGAGAGGAGGTCCCTTTTGTCCTCCATACTTAGAGACCTGTAGAGCTTGAGTATGAACATCTCATCAGGGCTCTCCACTCCCTTTTTATCGGTGGATGCAGGGGACTCGAAAAAATAGGATGGGTCCTTGTCCATGGTATTGGCGAGTTTGAGCCATTCCTCTGTGGTTATAGGTATGAGCCCCCGTTCCTTTCTTACATAGGTGGTTCTGTCTATGCCGAGCTGACGGGCAACGTATTCCTGTCTCAGTTCCTTCTCCTTCCGCAGTGCCCTTAGCCTGTTGAGTATTTCCTTTGTGTTTGTCATGCACGTAAGTATATACCTGCTGAACAGGCTTTAGCAACCTGAAAAATAAAGGACTGACCGGGCACTTCTCAGAGAAGGGAAGGTACGATGGTGAGTATTTTTGAGCCTACAGGTCAAAGGGATTCTTCAGGATGATTGCCTCCTTCCTCTTTGCACCGACAGAGATTATGATTATCTCCACCCCGAGCAGTTCTTCGAGCCTCTTTATATAAGCCCTGGCATTCTTTGGAAGACCATCGAGGCTTTTGATCTCGCTCGTCTTTTCCTTCCAGCCCTCCATCGTTTCATAGACAGGTTCACAACTGGAAAGTACCGTTGTCTCCGTGGGGAAGTCCCTTATAATCTCTCCCTTATACCTGTATGCGGTGCATATCTTTATCTCATCGAGGTCATCGAGCACATCGAGTTTGGTGAGCACAAGCCCCTGGAGACCGTTTATCCTCACAGAGTATCTTGCCGCCACTGCATCGAACCATCCGCACCTGCGAGGTCTGCCAGTCGTTGCACCGTACTCCCCGCCATGCTCTCTCATCCTCTCTGCCTCCTCCCCTTTGAGCTCGGTTGGAAACGGTCCCTCCCCGACCCTTGTGGTGTAAGCCTTGCTTATACCTATTACAGTGTCTATCCTTGTGGGTCCTATCCCACTGCCTATGGCTGCCTCTCCAGCAACGGTATTACTCGATGTCACATAGGGATAGGTACCATGGTCTATGTCCAGAAGTGTGCCCTGTGCACCTTCAAAGAGTATGGATCTATTATGTTCTATGGCTTCGTTGAGGAGTATGGAGGTATCCTTGATGTATCTGCCTATCTTCTCTGCGTATGCCATGTATTTATGGTATATCTCGTGTATCTCAAAACCCTCTTCGTGGAGTATGGTCCTGAGGTAGTGGTTCTTCTCATGGAGATTGAGCCTGAGCTTGAGCCTGAAGTCCTCCTCGCTCAGGAGGTCTCCGCACCTGATACCACACCTTGCGACCTTGTCCTCGTATGCGGGTCCTATACCCCTTCCTGTGGTACCCAGTTTGCGTCCACCCCGCAGACGCTCCCTTCCTATGTCTATCCTCTTGTGGTACGGCATTATGAGATGGGCATCCTTGCTTATAACGAGGTCTTCTGCCCTGAAGTGCCCCCTGGATGCAAGGGTGCCTATCTCATCGAGGAGTACCTCCGGGTCTATGACAACGCCGTTGCCTATGATACAGGTCTTACCTGGATGGAGTATGCCAGAAGGAATAAGGTGGAGTATGAACTTCTCTGTACCCACCACAACGGTATGACCCGCATTGTTGCCACCCTGAAAACGCACCACAATATCCGCATGTTCGCTCAGTATATCGACTATCTTTCCCTTGCCTTCATCCCCCCATTGAATACCTATGACAACAACATTTTTGCCCATCTCTTACCGTCCTTTCATGTATGAGTATTTAGTGCAGATACTATATTTTCCACATCGAAGGCAAATCCCGTGGATGCACACCTGTAGCCGAATCTTTCGATAAGGGTGTCGTATCTACCACCACTGAGTATGGGTTTACCTATACCAGAGGCAAAGCCCTCGAATATCATACCCGTATAGTAGTCGAACCCGCGCACCTCTCCAAGGTCTACGGTGATAAATCCTTTTACACCCCTTTTCTTCAGTATTTCAAGTACAATGTGCATGTTCTCCACCACCTCTTCTGTGGCTCTGTTTCTGGAAAAGGACATCGCCCTCTCTATAATCTCCTCCTCTCCATAAAGGCTCGTGAGTGTGAAGAGTATATCCCTTTCTTCCCTGCTTATGCGGTCTCCGAATCCCTTGAGGAGTTCCTCAAGTCCTGATGTATCCTTCTTGGCTATCACATCCTTGAGGAGCACCTTTTCGTGTTCATCGAGTTCGAGCCCCCTCAGTATCGCCCTCACAAAGCCCACATCCCCTATATCTATCCTGAAGTCCTCAAGCCCTATGCTCCTGAGTGCCTCCACTGCCATGACTATCATCTCTGCATCCACCTCTGGTGAGGGCTCTTCTGTTATGTATTCTGCACCTATCTGGAGGAGTTCCTTGCTCTTTGCACTGGTGGGGTCCTGATACCTGAGTACATTCTCATTATAGCAGAGTTTTAAAGGAAGGGGGCAATCCCTCATGCGGGTTGCCACAACACGTGCTATCTGGGGGGTGATATCAGGTCTTATCGCCATTATCCTGCCTGTGGTGGGGTCCACAAACTTGAGCACCCTCTCCCTGAGCCACTCACCCGTACCGAGACTGAGTACATCCACATATTCCAGAAGGGGGGTTATAATCCTCTTGAATCCATACCCCTCGAACACAGAAAGGACGGTCCTCTCCACAAAGCCTATCTTCTGAGCCTCTTCTGGAAGTATGTCCCTTACACCCTGGGGGAGGGATATATTGGGTGCCTTTGCCATCTCCTGAAACCACAGGTTTTTATATGGTACCTTTCTGTACTCTGAGGGAAACCCCTTTTGTAAAAGGGGTTTCCCTCAATCTCCCTTCCCCAAAACTTCTGGTCTAAACCATTGGGGGAACAGAGCCCCAGTATGGAGTTTTCTGGAAAGAGGGATAATGTGAAAGCCCTCTTCAAAAGGGTCCCTCTACAATTTCACCACCCTTGCGGAGATAATGTTGGGAAGTTTGAGGAGTTTCTCTATTATCTCCTTTGAAGGTGGGGTGTCTATGTTCCAGAGGGATACAGCCTCACCACCTACGGATTCCCTTCCGAGATGGAGTCTGGCTATGTTTATGTTGTTTGCACCGAGGAGTGTACCTACGTTTCCTATAACCCCTGGTTTGTCCTCGTTGTGGAGTACAAGCAAATACCCCTCGGGCACTGCATCGAGGAGAAATCTGTCCAGCCGTACTATCCTTGGGTCGTTCTTTCCGAAGAGCGCACCCTCTATGAGGTTTTCACCTTCCTCTGTCCTGACCTTTATGGTGATGGAGCTCGCAAAGTCTATTGACCTTGAGCTCTTTATCTCCACCACCTTGATACCCCTTTCCTTTGCAACAAAGGGGGCGTTAACAAAGTTCACGTACTGGTCCATCACCTGATCGAGCAGGCCCTTTATACACGCAATCGTTACAGGTGCTATATCGTAGTTTACCACATCTCCGCTGTATTCTATCGTAATCTCCTCTATACCACCGCCGAGTATCTGCCCCTGGAAGCTCCCGAGCTTCTCCCCGAGTTTTATGTATGGACCGAGGGAGGAGAGTATCTCTGCGGGTATGGATGGCACGTTTACTGCATTCCTTATGGTGCCATTCAACAGATAGTCGGATATCTGCTCTGCTATGGCTATGGCTACGTTCTCCTGTGCCTCGTGTGTCGATGCACCGAGATGTGGGGTGAGTATGACCTCTTCGAGCCCCAAAAGGGGATTGTCCTTCTCAGGGGGTTCCTTCTCGAACACATCGAGTGCCGCCCCTGCAACTATGCCCTCCTTTATGGCATCATAGAGGTCTTTCTCGTTCACTATACCTCCCCGTGCACAGTTTATTATGCGCACACCCTTTTTCATCTTTCTGAAGGCATCGGCGCTTATGAGGTTCCTTGTGGACTCTGTAAGGGGAACATGTATGGATATAAAATCACTTCTTTTGAGGAGTTCATCGAAGGATACAAGGGTTATGCCGAGCTTGTCCGCTGCCTCACGGGAGATGTACGGATCGTGGGCGATTACATTCATCCTGAGTCCCTGTGCCCGTACCGCAACTACACTGCCTATGTTGCCCACACCGAGGATACCGAGCACCTTACCCGTTACCTCTGTACCCTGAAACCTCTTCTTCTCCCACCTGCCCTCCCTCATGGAGGCGGTTGCCTGTGGTATCTTCCTTGCCAGGGAGAGAAGGAGTGCAATGGCATGTTCCGCTGTGGTGACCGTATTGCCACCAGGGGTGTTCATCACCACTATACCCCTCTTTGTTGCGGTCTCTACATCTATGTTGTCAACACCGGTACCAGCCCTTCCAATGACCTTGAGATTGTCCGCACTCATCAATATGTCCCTTGTGACCTTGGTGGCACTCCTCACCACCAAGGCATGATAGTCCTTTATCTTCCTTTTGAGTTCGTCCGCACTCAAACCGGTACATACATCGCAGTCGAGCACACCGGTACCTTTGAAAATACTCACCGCCCTGTCTGAAATGTTATCGCTTATAAGTACCTTCATCCCTGCCCATGCTCCTTCTGTACGATTTTTTTTTAAGGGTTTTGCATGTTGCCATTGGGGAAGCCCTATGGCTATCTCCCTTCGGGGATCAGGTCTCGAATCCCTCAAGGAGGATTTCCTGTGCAGTACCAACACCCCTGCCGAGCTCCACCTTGTGTCCGAATCTCTTGAGCGCCATCTCTACCGCTGATATGGCAATGATTATATCGAAGGTATCAATGTATCCGAGGTGCGCTATCCTGAATATCCTGCCCTTGAGGTGGTCCTGTCCACCTGCAAGTGTAACGCCCATGTCGTCACGCAGGTATTTTACGAACTTTCCACCATCTATGCCATCTGGTACATACACACCCGTGGCTGCTGGAGAGGGATTTTCAGGGGCGAGGAGTTTTAGCCCCAGTGCCTTCATCGCCTCCCTCGTTGCCCTTGCAAGCCGTGCATGCCTTGCAAAGACGTTCTCGAGCCCCTCCTCCTTTATGAGTGCCAGGGCCTCCCTGAGCCCTGTTATGAGGGATACAGCAGGTGTATACGCTGTTGTATGCCTTGCAAGGTTCTTCCTCTCCTTTTTCAGATCGAAGTAGAACTTAGGGCACCTTGCATCATCGCAGAACCGCCATGCCTTCTCACTCAAAGAGATGAAGGCAAGCCCTGGTGGAAGCATAAACGCCTTCTGTGAGCCAGATACGAGTACATCTATACCCCACCTGTCCATAGGGATATCCACCACACCGACCGCTGTTATGCCATCCACAACGATTATGCAGTCCCTTTCCCTTGTAAGCTCCGCAAGCTCCTTTACAGGATGGAGAACGGTTGTGGATGTCTCGCTTGCCTGACAGAGTATCCCCCTTACGTTCTGGTTCTTTGCGAGCACATCCTTTACGGTCTCGGGATCAACTGCCCTGCCCCATTCCACGTTTATCCAGTGTACCTTGAGCCCGTAGGATTCAGATATCTTCCCCCATCTCTCGCCGAACTTCCCTCCGTTTATGACTATGACCTCATCACCCGGTGAGAAGAGATTCACCACAGCCCCTTCCATTGCCCCTGTACCAGAGGAGGCAAGTATGAGTACATCCTCCTTGGTCTGGAATACGTATTTCAGGAGTTCTGCGGTCTCCTTGAAGACCTCGGAGAACTGGGGAGTCCTGTGGTGAACCACAGGCTGTGCCATCGCAAGCAATACCGACTCTGGTACAGGTGTCGGTCCAGGAGCAAGAAGATATTTCTTTCTCATTTTCTGAAATGCCTCCTGAGTGATAGGATTTTTATCCTTATCGGGTAGAATCTTTCTGTAAAAGGGCTAAACCCGTAAGTGTCCTCCCTTTACCCCTTGCTTCAGCAGGTAAAAAAAACTACGCCCCCCTTGTCTGCTAAAAACCACGGGCTTAAATGGTGTCACCCTGGAGAGCCAAGTACAAAGGACGACCGAAAAAGCCCTTTACGAAAAAATCCTGGTCCCTTTACATGGACTTAATATGTACTGTAGATAAAAAAAACTAACAGAGGGGAGTTTTTATGTCAAGGGAAAAACCTCCCTGTGAATTTTCTTGACACGGTGGATTTTTATGTATACAGTATACAATACACGACCAACCTTTTCCACAGGGAAGAATAAGATGGAGAGAAAGAAGATAACCATAGTTGGTGCGGGTCATGTGGGCGCACATACCGCACTGTGGCTCGGTTTGAAGGAGCTGGGGGATGTGGTACTACTCGATATCGTGGAGGGTGTTCCCCAGGGCAAAGCCCTTGATCTCATGGAGGCATCCCCTGTAGAGGGATTCGATTCTGCTATTACAGGGACCAATGATTACAGGGATACAGCAGGCTCTGACCTTGTAATCATAACCGCAGGGATAGCGAGAAAACCGGGTATGAGTAGAAGCGATCTTATAAATACCAACTCCAGTATCGTTAAGACCGTTGTTGAAAAGGTCGTGGAATATTCGCCCGAGGCGCATCTTATCATTGTTACCAATCCGCTCGATGTGATGGTGTACGTTGCATGGAAGATAAGTGGTCTTCCACCCAGCAGGGTGATGGGGCTTTCTGGTGCCCTTGATTCTGCAAGGCTGAGGGCATTTATCGCCATGGAGCTGGATGTATCTGTGGAGGATGTACAGGCAATGGTCATCGGTGGACATGCAGACGAGATGGTGCCCCTGAGGAGGTATTCCACTGTGAGCGGTATCCCTGTAACCCAGCTCATAGATGCAAAGAGGATGGACGGGATTATCGAGAGGACCAGGAACGCAGGTGGAGAGATAGTCTCTCTTCTCAAGACAGGCAGTGCCTACTACGCACCGTCAGCGGCAGTGGCTGAGATGGCAGAGTCCATAATAAAGGACAAAAAGCGCATCATACCGTGTGCCGCATACTGCGAGGGTCAATATGGTGTAGACGGCATGTACATAGGGGTACCGGTGAAACTGGGAAGGAACGGAGTGGAAGAGATAATAGAGATAGAACTCGACGAAGAAGAGGAAAGGGACTTCAGAAGGTCTGTCTCTGCTATAAAGGAGCTCATAGACAGTCTTGAGATAGAGTCGATGGGTATTAAGGACACCCGCCCCTGATCTATTATCCTTAAGGATACCTTTTTAAAATTAAGCAAAATCTATAAGTTTTCCCTGTCATTACGGGCGGATGGTCTGTGCACCGTAGAGGGAGGATTATCTGTCTTGAGGGTATGGGAATGAGGCGTGTCTCTCAAAAGGAGATTACAGAAAAGGTAAAAGACCTGTGCATAGAGTCGGCATACGTGCTCGAGGAGGATGTTGTAAAGGCTCTGGAGGATGCCATTGGAAGGGAGCGATCCCCTCTGGGCAGAGAGGTGTTGAAGGAGATAGTAAGGAACCTTGAGATAGCACGCACTGATCTACTTCCCATGTGCCAGGATACAGGTATAGCGGTCTTCTTCGTGGATATGGGCAGGGAGGTCATGATAGACGGCTCCCTTGAGGATGCCATAGACGAGGGTGTGAGGCAGGGCTACAGGGATGGTTACCTCAGGAAATCGGTCTGCCATCCCATTACAAGGGAGAATACAGGAGACAACACCCCTGCCATCGTGCATGTAAGTATTGTGGAGGGTGACAGGGTCACCATAAGGATGGCTCCCAAGGGTGCAGGCAGTGAGAACATGAGCAGGCTCAGGATGCTGAAACCCTCAGAGGGTGTTGAGGGGATAAAGGGGTTTGTTGTGGAGACCGTAAAAGAGGCAGGGGGCAATCCCTGTCCACCCATAATAGTGGGTGTGGGTATAGGTGGGAGTTTTGAAAAATCAGCCATCCTTGCAAAGAAGGCACTTTTAAGGAAGATCGGCAGTGCCAACCCTGATGGTTCCATAGCAGGGCTCGAAAGGGAACTCCTCGAACGTATAAATATGCTCGGTATAGGTCCCATGGGGTTTGGTGGTACCACCACAGCCCTTGCGGTACATGTGGAGACCTTTCCGTGCCATATAGCGAGCCTGCCGGTCGCAGTGAATATACAGTGCCATGCAGCAAGGCACAAAGAGGTGGTCATATGAAAGGGCCTGTGAGGATAACTCCTCCCCTCAGCGATAGAGACGTGGAGGTACTTCGGGCAGGGGACAGGGTGCTCATAACAGGTGTTCTCTACACAGCAAGGGATCAGGCACACAGAAGGCTATACGAACTCATAGAGAGGGGTGAGGAACTCCCCTTCGATATAAAGGGGCAGATAATCTACTATGTCGGTCCCACTCCTCCAAGACCAGGACGCATCATAGGCTCTGCAGGACCGACTACGAGCGGGAGGATGGATATCTATACACCTAAGCTTCTTGAGATGGGGCTCAAGGCAACCATAGGAAAGGGCGCAAGGAGCAGGGCAGTCATAGAGGCGATGAAAAGATACAGGGCTGTGTACATGGCATGTGTCGGAGGTACCGCAGCCCTCATTGCAAAGACCATCAAGAAGGTCGATATGGTCTGCTATGAGGACCTTGGAACAGAGGCGATAAGACGGCTCGAGGTGGAGGACTTTCCAGCCATAGTGGTGAATGATATCTATGGTGGGGATCTCTTTGTTCAGGGTGTGGAAAGGTACAGAAAGGTCTCATAAGGGGAAGGTTTTTTTCAGGTGAAGATAAGGCTTGAGAAGAGAGATATAGAGAATCCCCTTGTGGCACTTATCGAGAGGATGAGTGGAGAAGGGGTGAGGAACTGCTATCAGTGTGGCAATTGCTCCGGGGGATGTCCTGTATCCTTTGCCATGGATATACCGCCGAGTCAGGTAATAAGGTTTCTCCAGCTCGGAAAGACCGAGGAGGTCTTCTCCTCCAATTCCATGTGGCTCTGTGTGGGATGTCTCCAGTGCTACTCCAGATGCCCCAAGGGTGTGAGTGCAGCAAGGCTATTTGAGGCGATGAGACAGATAAACCTGAGAAAGGGTAGAGACCACAGAAGGATAAAAGACGTACCCTTTCCCTTTCTCAAGGATTCACCCCAGCAGGCTATAGTCTGC
>WGFF01000031.1 GCA_015492355.1 Deltaproteobacteria bacterium | reverse complement strand
GGTATTGAATCGTTCTGGTCTTATGCTAAGAGACGTCTTATGAAGTTTCATGGTATATCGAGAAAGACTTTTTATCTGCATCTTAAAGAATGTGAGTTCAGATTCAACAACCGAAAGAAGGATTTATATAAACTGTTGCTTACAATTTTTGAGGAGAAACCTCTATAAAAACAGGCTCTATTCTAGTCAAGACCCTTACCAGAAAAGGACGATAGCCCGGAGGGTTTTCCCCACAATAACAGTCTATCATCTTCAAGGAGGCATGGTTTATGTATCCATGGCTATGGAGGATATTTGTTATAGTTTCCCTAATCTTAATGGTATCATGTACTGGTCAGGATGATACAGGGGATGATTCTGCAGGTGAGATTATCGAGGACTATCTCCATACCATGCCCCGGCCATCGTCTGACAGAAATACAGATAAAAGGGATGGCTCACCAAGGGAGCTGACAGATACAGAGAAAAAGGCTATGGAGATACTCGAATAAGATGGAGGCATCCACCAGAATGGAATATAAAGACTCCCTTTCCATGGACAAAGAAGGGGGAGACCACTGGTTGAATCATTTTATGCATGTTATACATGGTCTCCCCCGTATATCTTCAGAACCCTAACAGCACGATGATGTGTTATCAGAGCCAGGGGTGCATGGTACAGCCTCTTCCATGCCCTTTGTGGGATCGGTTATGGTGAAAAACCCCCTGTAGGGTGGCTTCATGAGCTTCTCTGCGGTGTCGGTACATATCTCAACCGGCACACCCACAGGGTACTCATGTCCGTCATCGTCCTGTACAGACCTGAAAGGACCGTTGTATATGGCATATTGACCAATATAGACACATTCCGCTCCCTTCTTGAACTTATAGCCCTTAAGTGTGATGGAATAGAACCTTATACCCTTTACCTCCCTGTACAGGTATCTGGATGTTACATGGAGTCCGTAAAAGCCTGCCTTCTTTGCGGTATCTATGAACTCGTCCTCCTTCAGTGCCCCTCCGATACATTCGCCCCACAGTTCCCTGTCAGAACGTATATCATCTGGCACATCCTTCTCCGCCACCACATCGGATATGCAGAACCTCCCTCCGTGTTTCAGTATCCTGTATATCTCCTCCATGACCTTCGGTTTATCGGGCGAGAGATTTATGACACAGTTCGATGTGACAAGATCGACTGCCTCGTCCTCAAGGGGTATATCCTCGAGAAAACCCTTCCTGAACTCGACCACACTGAATCCCAGATTCCTGGCCACCCTGGATGATGCATTCTCTGCCTTTTTGAGCATCTCTTCTGTCATATCAACACCTATAACCCTTCCGTTCCTGCCCACGAGTTTTGCAGCAATAAAACAATCCACACCACCACCTGAGCCGAGGTCCAGTACCTTCTCTCCCTCCTTTATGTCAGCGGACAGAACAGGACTTCCACACCCGTAGGATACCTCCATGACCTCCTCAGGGATATGGGAGACATCCTCCTTGCTGTAAGATGTGGGACAGCAGAGTTCCTTCCTTGGCTTCATAGCCACCTTGGTGTAAAACTCCTTTACCGACTCCCTTATACCTCCTTCCATACCCCCCACCTCCTTTGCGGATTGTCTATTCCTTTACAGTAACATCCCTTACCCACTCAAGGTACTCCTCAAGTCCTGCCCTGACAGGCACTGCTATTATCTCAGGCACATCGTAACTGTGGAGTTCCTTTACCCTCTTTTTGAGCCTTTCAAAGAGAGAAGCCCGTGTCTTGAATATACACAATACCTCTCCTTCATCACATATCCTGCCCTGCCAGGTGTATATGGACCTCACACCAGGCACTATGTTGCAACATGCAGAAAGCCCCTCCTCAACGACCTTCCTGCCGATACCAGCACCTTCATCGACAGAAGGTGCAGTAACCATCACAACGACAAATTCATCCTTCATGGTCTTACCCCTGTGAGGCTGAAAAGGCCCCGTTTAAGATATTCCTCCTTCTGGACAGAGGTAGTATTCACAGGAGTATCCATCATCCGATTGACTATCAAGCCCCCTTTTTATGGGAGGGTCTGTTCAGGTAGCTTACCACAATCCAGCTCATTATCCTTGTCCCTATGGCTATGGCATCCTCGTCTACATCGAATGTAGGGTTGTGCAGGGGAGAGACTATACCCTTCTTCCTGTTGCCCGTTCCGAGCCTGAAGAGTACACCGGGTATCTTCTCCGCATAGTAGGCAAAGTCCTCTGCACCCATCATCGGTTCTGTCATCTCCATAACATTATTCTCACCGAGGATATCCATTGCGCATCTTTTCACATGGTCATTGAGCCTTTTGTCATTCACAACGGACGGGCTTCCGTACTCATAGTCGAACTCATACCTTGCACCCATCCCCTGTGTTATACCCTTTATGACCTCCTCTATAAGTATGGGTATCTTTGCCCTCACCTCCTGATTGAGCGTTCTTACAGTACCTTCCATCTCCACCCTGTCTGCGATAACGTTCGGTGCGTTTCCACCCCTTAGTGTGCCTATGGACAGGACAGTGGGATGGACTGGATCAGTCCTTCTGTTAACGGTGTGATATACCGCATTTACCACCATTGCTGATACCACAACCGCATCGACTGCCTGATGGGGTCTCGATGCATGTCCGCTCCTTCCCTTTATAACTATCCTCAATCTGTCTGCAGATGCGGTCATGATGCCAGGACGGTGGGCTATGGTACCCACCTCCATCTCGGGATAACAGTGGAGCGCAACTATTGCAGACGGTGTAGGTCCCTTGAGTACCCCTGCCTTTATCATCTCCTTTGCACCACCTGGACCCTTCTCCTCAGAAGGCTGGAATATGAACTTCACATTGCCCCTGAGTCTGTTGCGCATCTCACCCAGTACAATGGCAGTGCCCATGAGTATGGCGGTATGTACATCGTGTCCGCAGGCATGCATGACACCGGGTACCACAGATGCATAGTCCACCTTTTTCTGATCCTGCATGGGCAGGGCGTCCATATCAGCCCTGAGGGCTATGGTCCTTCCCCTCCCTGTCCCCTTG
>WGFF01000030.1 GCA_015492355.1 Deltaproteobacteria bacterium | reverse complement strand
TCCTCTCTGGTCTCATGGGCTCGGAGATGTGTAGAACAGACAGCCTCAGAACTTAGTCCGAAAAAGATACCCATTACCTCAGATGATACCTCCCTGTTACAGCATCCCTTTTTCAGGTGAGCCATTCCTCTGAGATCCAGGCACAAAAAGAGCGGTCTTGTAAAGAGGGAGACCATGGACAGACCCCCTTCAAGGCGTGATCTCTTAAGATATTTCACAGCCCTTTTTGGTGGTCTGGGGCTTGGCGGGGCAGTATATCCCTTCATAAGGGCACTCGAACCACCGAGGGATATACTCAGGGCGGGTGTGATGGAGGTGGATATAAAGGACCTGAAGGAAGGGGAAGTTAAGACCGTACTCTGGCGTGGTCAGCCTGTGTTCATACTGAGAAGGACAGAGGAGATGATAGAAAAGACCATGCGCATAGACCCATCCACCCTCAAAGACCCTGCAACCCCCGCGGAGAGAGCCCTCAGGCAGGATATATTCGTCTCCATCGGTATATGTACCCACCTGGGATGCATACCGAGGTTCAAGCCAGAGGGGGTGGAGGGTACGGATCAGCCGGGGTTTTACTGTCCATGCCACGGTGGAAAGTACGACTCCCTTGGCAGACGGCTCGATGGACCACCACCCGAGAATCTCCACCTTCTGCCCTATAGATTCGTCGATACATGGAGGCTCATCATAGGTGAGGAGACCTTTGGGGGATACAATGAAAACATAAGGGTTATAACCAGGCTTCCCGGTATGAAGGGATGAGGATGGGCCACAGGATAATAGACTGGCTCGATGAGAGACTGCCCTTAAGTGAGTTTATAAGAAGGCACATAACCGAATATCCCACCCCGAGGAATCTCAACTACCTGTGGAACTTCGGTTCTGTTGCAGGGACGTTCTTTATTATCCAGGTCATAACAGGTATATGGCTTACCATGTATTACAAGCCTACAGGCTCCCTTGCCTTCGATTCTGTGGAGTACATAATGAGGGAGGTAAACTATGGCTGGCTCATAAGGTACCTCCATGCCATCGGACCGACGTTCATTTTCCTTGCCATATACATACACATCGGCAGAGGCATATACTATGGCTCGTACAAACAGCCCAGGGAGCTTCTCTGGTGGATAGGGCTTTTCATATTCCTGAGTTTCATGGCAGAGGCGTTCATGGGGTATCTTCTACCCTGGGGACAGATGTCCTACTGGGGTGCAACTGTCATAACCAATCTCTTCAGTGCCATACCCCTTGTTGGCACAGGGCTTACCGTATGGATCCGCGGGGATTTTACCGTTGGAGAGCCGACCCTTACAAGGTTCTTTGCCCTCCATACAACCCTCATTCCCCTCGGTATTATAGGGGTGCTCATTGCGCTCCACCTCTCCGCCCTTCACAGGGTGGGAAGCAACAATCCCCTCGGTGTAGATCTCGATAAAGAATCCCCTCTTATGATCCCCTTTGCCCCATATTACATAACAAAGGATCTATGGTTTATATCCCTTTTTCTCACTATATTTCTTTACTTCGTATTCTTTGCACCTGACTTCTTCCTCGAACCTGTAAACAGCGAGCCTGCCGACCCCCTGAGGACACCGGTCCACATAGTGCCTGAATGGTATTTTTTGCCCTTTTATGCGATCTTGAGGTCCATACCGAGCAAACTCGGCGGTGTGGTGGCAATGGGTATGGCGATAGTTGTGCTTGCCTTTCTACCCTATCTCGACCGCTCACGGGCAAGGAGTGCCACCCTGAGACCGGTAAAGAGAACCCTTACATGGATACTCTTTGTAGACTTCATCCTCCTCGGGTACGTGGGCATGTATCCTCCGGATGAGATCGCCTTTGCGGGTATAAGGATGGTCGATCTGGGAAGGGTACTGACAGGGATTTACTTTCTTTACTTCCTGTCCATGCCCTTTGTATCGGGCATAGAACCTGTAAGGGATGTGAGGCTGGAGGAACTATGAAGGAAGGTGTACTCGTCATACTCCTTTTTGTGCTTGCTGTAAACGTCATGGCAGAGATAAAGGACAATACAGGTATAGACCTATCTCCAGAGAATGTGGAGATGGGTAAGGTGGTATTCATGAACCACTGTAGACCCTGTCATGGTCTCAAATACCACAAGCCCGATCCCATTGCCCCGCTTATGGACAGTGAACAGGCAATGGATGTATTCGGTGTGGTGCCACCTGACCTGAGCCTTATGGCAAGGGCAAGGGGTAGAGGACTTGAGGGGGCTTTTTATATATACAGGCTCCTTACAACATACTACAGGGATGGAGATGGGGCACTGAGGAACCGTGCCTTTGCTGAATGGGGTGGGGGAGATGGCACAACAGCCATGCCCCCTCCCATAGATGCAGACGACCCCGAACTCCATGAAAAGGCGCTCTCTGTTGCATCCTTTCTCTACACTGTGGCAGACCCAGTGTATCACGAGAGAAGAACCCTCGGGATATACGTACTCTCCTACATGGTGGTACTCACCCTGCTCCTCTTTATAGTGAATAAAAGGACTTGGAAGGATATATCCTCTTGACATTGGGGGATTAAGTACCTACATTATGAAAAAGGAGGGGAAGACCCTGCCTTTTTTCAAGAGGATTTAAACTCAGGTAATGGGTATCTTTTTCGGACTGAATCCTGAG
>WGFF01000029.1 GCA_015492355.1 Deltaproteobacteria bacterium | reverse complement strand
GGTCTGCCAGGATGCCCCATTTCCCAGAAGACTTTTAGATTAGAAGTTTTGGGGAAGGGAGATTGAGGGAAACCCCTTTTACAAAAGGGGTTTCCCTCAGGATACAGAAGAAAATCTGGGGATTCAGGGGGTGAACCCCCCTGAAGATATGAAGCCCCGCCTTGTAGGCGGGGAGTTTCACTGAGAAGGAGATATGGATCTTATAACCAGGGAATACCGTACCATAAGGGATATAACAGGTCCTCTCATCCTTGTTGAGGGGATAAGGAGGGGCAGTCTGGGCGAGATATGCAGGGTGAGGCTTTCTGACGGTGAGGTAAGGAGCGGGCAGATACTTGAGATCAGGGGAGACCTTGCGGTGGTGGAGGTGCTTGAAGGTACTTCTGGCATAGAATCGAGTAACACAGTGGTGGTGCCCTCTGGCGAGTCTGCCAGGATAGGTGTATCAATGGATATGTTCGGCAGGATATTCAATGGCTTGGGAAGACCCATAGATGGGTTGTCGGATATAATACCGGAGAGGTATCTCGACATAAATGGTCTACCCCTCAATCCAGCATCCCGTCTCGGTCCGAATCAATTTATCCAGACGGGCATATCTGCCATAGACGGGCTCAACAGCCTTGTAAGGGGGCAGAAGCTCCCCATCTTTTCAGGGGCGGGTCTGCCAGCAAACGAACTTACCATGCAGATAATAAACCAGGCAAAGGTATCAGGGGATGAGGATTTCTGTGTCATATTCGGTGCCATGGGTATAACCTCAAGGGATGAGTTCTTTTTCAGGACATCCCTTTATACGGCAGGCTCCATGGAAAGGACCATTGCCTTTATAAACCTTGCCGGTGATTCGACCATAGAGAGGCTCTTTACCCCGAGGATAGCCCTCACCACAGCGGAGTACCTTGCCTTTGAGAAGGGGTATCATGTGCTTGTGGTGCTGACGGATATGACCGCATACTGCGAGGCTTTGAGGGAGATAGGCAGTGCAAGGGAGGAGATACCGGGAAGGAGGAGTTATCCGGGATATATGTATACAGACCTTGCAAGTATATACGAGAGGGCGGGCAGACTCAAGGGATACTCTGGCTCCATAACGATTCTGCCGGTGCTCACCATGCCAGAGGACGATATAACCCATCCCATACCCGACCTTACAGGATACATAACAGAGGGGCAGATAGTGCTCAGCCGTACGCTCCACCGTAAGGGCATATATCCACCCATAGATGTACTGCCGTCCCTTTCAAGGCTCATGAACAAGGGAATAGGAAAGGGGAGGACAAGGGCGGATCATAGATCCATCGCGGACAGGCTCTATTCTGCCTATGCACGGGGCTGTGATGTGAGACGGCTTGCAACGATAGTGGGCGAGGAGGGATTGAGTGACAGGGACAGAAGATTCCTTGCCTTTGCAGAGGAATTTGAAAAGAGATTCATAGGACAGGGAGAGAGGGAGAGGACCATAGAGGAGACACTCAACCTCGGAACGGAACTTCTCAAGATGGTATCATGATGGTGATATTCCCCGTGTTTTCCATTGACCCTTTTGCGGAGGAGAGGGGTCCATAGGGAGATGGATACAAGGGTACCCACAAGGCAGAATCTACTGTACCTCAAGGCACAGTACCAGGTACTCGAAAGGGGGCTGGAGCTCCTTAAGAGCAGGCGCGAGGCAATGATGCGGGAGTTCTTCGGTCTCATAGAGGAGTGTACAGAGAGGAGGTCTCTCCTTTCAAGGCTCCTTGTAAGGGCACAGAGGAAGCTCCAGCGTGCACTCGCACTGAGCGAGGAGGAACTCCTCTCTGCAGTATATGCCCTTAAAAGGGAGATTGCACTCCATATAGAGATAAAGAACGTATGGGGGGTGAACGTGCCTGTCATAGAGGAGAGGGCACTTGTAAGGAGGCTCGATGCACTGGGTGTGTCACCCGTGGGTGAGAAGCCGGGGGTGCTCGATGTTGCAAGGGATTTCGAGAAGGTGGTAGACCTCCTTGTAAGGATGACATCCAAGGAGATAAGGTTCCACAGGGTGGGGGAACTGATAAAGGAGGATGCAAGGAAGATAAACGCCATAAAGGAGATAATACTTCCTTCCATAGATACCGGTATAAAGACCATAGAGAGGATACTCGAGGACAGGGAAAGAGAGGATATCTATCGTCTCAAGAGGTTCAAAAAGACCTTTGGGGGGAGAAGACAAAAGAGGTGATGGAGCCACAGTTTATCAACACAGCGACATACGGTATACTTGCAGGACTGGCGACCATTACAGGTATATACATGGTTCTCCACAGGCAGAGATGGGCTACAGAGAACTCGGTCTTTTTCATAAGTTTTTCTGCAGGTGTGATACTCACCATTGCCTTTCTCCATCTACTGCCAGAGGCTATAGACACCAACAGGAACGCCCTCTTTATCGTACTCATCACCCTTATTTCCTTTTACATACTCGAACACATGCTCGTTATACATTCCTGCAAGGAGGGTGAATGTGAGGTCCATCCCATAGGTATACTTGCCTTCATAGGGCTATGTTTCCACTCACTCCTTGATGGTATAGTCATAGGTGTGGGGTTCGAGGCTGGTTTTTCCATAGGGATAGTTGCATCCATGGGTGTACTCCTCCACGAGATACCCGAGGGCATAACCATCACATCCATACTCCTCCATGCAGGGTATACAAGGAAGAGGGCGGTTGTATTTGGCTATATAGTAGGGTTTGCAACCCCTCTCGGTGCAATGGGTTCTTATTTCTTCATAAGGGATGTTACACCCGAGACCCTGGGGATACTGCTTGCGGTGGCTGCGGGGTCTTTTACCTACATAGGTGCGTCAGACCTCCTGCCAGAGACACACAAAAATTTCAGAAAGGGAAATATCCTTCTTGTACTTTCGGGTATGATTCTGGTATATATAGTTGCCTTACTGCTTGGGGAGTAGGGATATGATAGAGAGATACACAAGAAAGGAAATGGCAAGGATATGGGAGCCTGAAAACAGGTTCCGGAAATGGCTCGATGTGGAGATAGAGGTATGCAGGGCATGGCACAAAAAGGGCAGGATACCTGAGAGGGCGCTTAAGAGGATAGTCAGGAGGGCGAGGTTCGATGTAAAGAGGATAGAGGAGATAGAGAGGACGGTAAAACATGATGTGATAGCCTTCCTTACCTGTGTTGCGGAGAACGTAGGGGCTGATTCCCGTTACATCCACATGGGACTTACCTCCTCAGACATAATAGATACCTCCTTTGCCCTGCTCCTGAGGGAGGCATCAGGGCTCATAATAAGGGATATAAGAGACCTCCTCAAGGTCCTCAAGCGCAAGGCATTCGAGTACAAGGATACCATTATGATAGGGCGCTCCCACGGCATACATGCAGAACCCATAACCTTCGGGCTCAAGATGGCGCTCTGGTATGACGAGATGAGGAGAAACCTTGAGCGGATGGTGAGGGCAAGGGAGATTATATCCTATGGCAAGCTCTCTGGTGCGGTTGGTACCTACTCGACCATAGACCCCTCCATAGAGAGGTATGTCCTGAGAAGACTGGGGCTTAAGCCATGCAACATCTCCACCCAGGTGGTACAGAGGGACAGACACGCAGAGTATTTCTCCACCCTGGCACTCATCGCTACTTCCATAGAGAGGTTTGCTGTCGAGATAAGGCATCTACAGAGGACCGAGGTACTCGAGGCTGAAGAACCCTTCACCAGGGGACAGAAGGGCTCCTCAGCCATGCCCCACAAGAGGAATCCCATACTATCGGAGAATCTCACAGGACTTGCCCGCCTTGTGAGGGGATATGCGCAGAGTGCCATGGAGAATATCCCCCTGTGGCATGAGCGTGATATAAGCCATTCCTCTGTGGAGAGGGTTATAGGTCCTGATGCAAACATACTTGTGGATTTCATGCTCGTGAGGTTCACCAACCTTGTAAGAGACCTCGTGGTCTACCCCGAGAATATGAGAAAAAATCTCGAAAGGCTCAGGGGACTTATATTCTCCCAGAGGGTACTTTTGAGGCTCATAGACAAGGGGCTTACAAGGGAGGAAGCCTACAGGATAGTACAGAGAAACGCCATGAAGGTATGGGAGGGCAAGGGGGATTTCAAGGGGCTTTTGGTCAAGGACAGGGACGTGATGGATAGACTCTCTCGAAGGGAAATAGAGGGCTGTTTCGACTACAAGCCCTATACAAGACATGTGGATTACATATTCAGGAGGGTCTTTGCATAGATGGTAAGACCCCCTTCAAATGGGGAGTTAATCTTAGGTAATGGGTCATCAAATCGGACCTGAATCTTTGTTGTGGGGGAAACCCTTCGGGCTATCGCCCTTTTTTGTAAAGGGTCTTGACTAGAATAGAGCCTGTTTTTATAGAGGTTTCTCCCCAAAAATTGTAAGCAACAGTTTATATAAATCCTTCTTTCGGTTGTTGAATCTGAACTCACATTCTTTAAGATGCAGATAAAAAGTCTTTCTCGATATACCATGAAACTTCATAAGACGTCTCTTAGCATAAGACCAGAACGATTCAATACC
>WGFF01000028.1 GCA_015492355.1 Deltaproteobacteria bacterium | reverse complement strand
CAAAAGGGGGTTTCCCTCAGGATTTAGTCCGAAAAAGATACCCATTACCTTATATAAAACAACATAGTTACCTGACTTCAGGGAGGTACACCCCATGAAAAAACCCAAAAATTTTACCAAGGGGGGATGTTTATATATGGTTCATTACTTCGGACCTGCATAGTGAATGAGAGGAGGTGTAAGTTTTTGTGGGGAGTAACCCTTTTTTGCAAGTGGGGTGTTTTCCCATCTCTCCCTTCCAGAGAACTTTTAGCCAGAAGTTTTTGGGAAGGGTGAATCTTAGTCCGACGTAAAAGGTGGCAGACCCGCTCCTTCCATCATACTCCCTCCCAGAAGCCTTGGGATTAAAAGGCTATTTGAGGAAAGGGTGCCTCCCTCAGGGGGTTTTGGGTTACCTTACCTTATCACCTTTGCCTCTTCCTTCATCACTATGGGTGTTATGAATATCAAAAGTTCCTTCTGCGTATCCGATACGGACTTGTTTTTGAAGAGCCATCCAAGCAGGGGTATATCCTTGAAGAAGGGGATACCCTTTTCTATCTCACCGGTATCAGAGATGATAATACCACCTATAACCGTTGTCTCTCCATCCCTTACGAGTACCTCTGTGGATGCCTCCTTTTTGGCTATGCTCGGTTCACCCGTTGAGGTTCTGAACGTACCGATAGAGTTCTTCGATGCCTTTATCTTCATGAGCACACTTCCATCCGGTGTGATGTGTGGTGTCACAGAGAGGCTCAGGAAGGCATCCACGAATATGGTCTGTGTACCCGCTGCGGAGGTACTCTCAAACGGGATGGATTCACCCTGTTCTATCCTTGCCTCCTTGTTGTCCAGGGTTGTAATCCTCGGTCTCGATATGGTCTTTACGAGTCCTGCCTGTTCACCCGCTGATATACGCAGGTCGAGTAGAAGGGGGTCTCCCGTAATCTTTCCGAGCGAGAACCCCATTGCACCGAGCGGACCCGCAGTGCCTGCCGCGGGCAGGTCCACGACAAAGTTGGGCTGATCGCTGAAGACACCTGTATCACCTATGTACCCGGAAGGAAGGAGTGTATTTGGAGGCTCGGTGGAGGTACTTCCAAAGAGGGTACCGAAATTGTCCTTGCTCGTTGTACCGCCTGCAAGCCCCCACTGCACACCCAGGTCTCTTGCAAAACTGCTCTCTGCCTCCACTATCCTTGCCTCTATGAGCACCTGCGGTGTGGGGGCATCGAGCCTTGCGACAAGGTCCTTTGCCGCCTCGATACCGGCTTTTATGTCCTTGACAATCAGTGTATTAGTCCTCAACTCGCTTGTAACCGTACCCCTGTCACTGAGAACCTCCTTTACATGCCCCTCGAGGTCCTCTGCCTTTGCATAGTTGATGGATATGAACTCTATCTGGAGGTCTTCGAGCTTCTCCTCTGCCTTCTTCGCCTCCATGAGTGCCTGCCTCTCTGCCATAATCTTCTCCTGAGGCGCAACCCTTATGACGTTACCCTCCTGAACCTTGTCCAGTCCCTTTGTCTTGAGAATGATATCGAATGCCTGATCCCAGGGCACATCCTTAAGCCTAAGGGTAATGGTGCCTTTTACATCGTCCGATGCGATTATATTGAGATCGCTCACCTCTGCCAGAAGCCTCAGGATATCGGTTATCTCTGCATCCACCATATCGAGGTTTATCCTCTTTCCGGTGTACTTCTTCTCTGGCAGGATGGGCTCTTCTTCCTTCTCCTCTGCATAAGCGACCTTCTCCTCCTTCTCTTCAGGAGCCTTCATAACCTCTGGAGACGGAGGTGGTAGGGGGAAGTCCACTGCCACGGTGTTGTCCCTTTCTATTACCTCATAGGGGGTCTTATCCTTAAGCCTCACCAGTATACGTACATCCTTTGTGGGCTCGAGTGTTGCCTGATAGGAACTTATGCTCACCACAGGGGTGTTGAGCCTGGTCGCATCGAGGGTACGCTTGAGTTCATCGGGGATGATGGCTTGGGAGAAGTTCAGGATGAGTATCTTGCCATCGAGGGACTCTTTTACAGTGTATTCAGGTTTCTGTGAGCCTTCTATTATGAGCCTTGCGGTATCCTTGAATTTTTTGAAATCCACCCGTCTTATCTCCATCCCCTGCTCAGGTGGAGATGGCTGTGGTCTCTCCTCCATCTCCATACCAGGACCGTAAGCCCCTATGGGAGGTGCCTCTGGAGCCTCCTCTACCACGGGCTCACCCACCTCCATATCTTCACCTGCCTTCTCCTCCGATATATCCACGGTCTCAGCCACCGCTTCCTCTGCCTTCTGCACCTCTCCCTGGACCTCTGGTGCCTGTGTCTCCTCTTCTGGGGAGGGCTCTGGTCCGTAGGCTGCAATAGGACCGACAGACGCTATAGATCCAGGTATACCGCCCCTCACACCGAAGCTGAGCACTATGGAATCGTCCACCTTCTTTATCACATGATCGGGCACATCTGTAGTGGCAGAGTCGAATACAAGCCTTACCTTGTCTGTATGTCTACCTATCCTTATCCTGTCTATGTGTGGTCCCCCAACTGATACAAGATACTGCCCTATGGAACTATCCACATTCCATATATCCACAACGAGCCTTGGGGGACTATCGAGTTCAAAGGAGTTATAACTCCCTATGGTACCGTCTGCCATTATCCTTATAACAGTGGTATCGTCCTCTATGGAGGAGTCTATCCTCAGAAGTTCGGTTGCCTCCTTTGTGTGTGCGATGGTCTCCTCTCCCGCTGTATCCTCCTCTGCCCTTATCTTATCTGCGGTTGAAGGTACTGAAGGCTCTGGTACCTCTTCTACCTCTGGCTTACCTTCCTCCACTCCACCCACCACCGGGGTACCCTCATCCACTGACTCCTCTATCCCACTGACCACCTCGGTCTCCTTCTCATTACCCATGAGGTGGTCTACACCTGCTGAAGCCTCCTTGGGATACACCCCTGTATCCTCATCCCCAGCAGAAAAGACCCCCTTATCATTTTCTGTATCCATGAGGCTGGCTACAGCTGAAGGGTGCCCTTCCAGACCCGCCTCCAGCCCCTCTGGCTCATCCTCCTCCTGTAGCATTGCGGTGGATGGGGGCGAATCTCTCCTTAGGGTTACAAGTATACTGTTCTCACCTGATTTAACCTCATGTGCCGTACCCTCCTGGAGGGTCATGACAAGTCTACCTATCTGCCTGCCATCACCACCGTAGCTTGAGGCATTGATGGTCCTGAGATATCTGTTGTTTATGACCATGGGAGAAGTTATCTTCTCAAGGCTCACACCTGGAAGGTCCACTATGAGCCTTGGAGGGTCCATGAGTTTGAACACCGTGTACTTGACCGGTCCAGTGGTCTCTATGAGTACCGCATTGCCATCTCCCACAACACCTATGGATTCCACACGTGTCTGTCCCTGCCCGGGATTACCATCTGCCCGAACGGTCTTGCTCTCCACACCACCTGTAACCGCACAGCCAGAGATAAACAGTAAAGAGCACAAAAACAGCAGTAATTTAAAACCGTATCTTCTGATGTGTACTATATTCATAAATACCTCCATGATTTCTGACCTTATGTTACGGAGGATAAGGTTTTTTCTATCCATCTACTTCTCTTTCTCTGGCAGTTTTATCTCCACATCATTGGTTGCAATGATATTACCGTCCAGGTCCCTTTCCACTTCCCTCACCAGTATACTTCTCTCCCCTATCTTTACTATCCTTCCTTCCTTTGTTCCGATAATATCTCCCCGTCTTACTATGTATCTCTTATCATCGGGTGCCTGCACAAGGGCAAGTGGCTCTGTTCCACCTGAAAGCACCGCTATAAGCTTGAAAAGAGAGAGTTCACAGCACTCAAGTGGACCCTTTACCCTCTCCACTTCCCTGGCTTTCTTTTTGACTATGTAGCTCATAAAGGGATTCCTCGTCACCTTCTCGAGTATCTCCTTCTCTCCCTTTTCCTCCTTCTGTGTTTCATCGGTTGTCTTTGCCTCTGTTCTTACAGACGGTCTCTTTACAGGAGGGGATGTATCCTTTGCCTCCTCACCACCGCATGAAAAGAGGAAAAAGAGGATCGAGACCAGTATTGTGTATTTCAGTCTTCTGGGGGTCATTGTTTTTTAGCCTCTCCTTTGGCAGGGGAGGTTATGAACCTGAAGGTTGTAGCCAGGAACTCTGCCTTGAGTACAGGGGAACGCTCCTTGGTCTCAACGGTTGTAATACTTATGCCACTTATGTTGACTATCCTGGGCAGTTTACTCACCCTGTACCAGAAGTTGTAAAGGCTTTTGAAGCTTCCCTGAACGATCATACGTATGGGCACCTCTGCATAAAAATCCTTTGGCACCTCATTTCCTGGCTTGAAGAGCAGTATCTTAAGCCCTGCGGTTCTGCCCACGTTGCTTATGCTCTCGATAAGGCTCGGTATCTCCTTTTCATTAGGCAGTTGGGTGAGTGCCTCCTTGAGTTTCTTTTCGAGCTCCTCCTTTTCTGCCTGGAACCTGGGTATATCCTTTGCTATCCTTCTGCTCTCTGCAAGCTTCCTTGAGAGGTCATCGAGCCCTTTCCTGAGCTCGTCTATCTCCTTTGACTTGGGATTTATCAGAAACCAGTAAAATATTACTATAATAAAGACGTTTATCCCGGCGAGTATCAAAAGCCTCCTTGAGAGAGGCAGTTTCATTATGTATTCTATGTTCAGATTAAGAGCCATCGTGTTTTCCCTTCTCGAGTCTCAGGGTAAACATCACAACCTCCTCTCCTGTATCCCTGTCCCTGCCACTTTTTGCCACCTCCAGTTCTACCT
>WGFF01000027.1 GCA_015492355.1 Deltaproteobacteria bacterium | reverse complement strand
TGTCTGTACATACAATACACCCCTCGTCTATCTCACCATCACAGTCGTTGTCAATACCGTCACCACAGAGCTCTTCTTTTTCTGGTATGCAATCTCCAAAACATTCCCGGGTTGCATTTGCCGATTCGTAACCGCTCGTCCATGCCCACCAGTCATAACCGTTGCCCGAACATATGGCATCACATAACCATTCCTCACCACAAGCCGGCAGATTCAGGGTATATCCCCCTTCTTCAGAATTCCCATAGCCCAGATACCCGGAACACGTCCAGGTATCCGAGTGCCTGATAATCCTGTATCTTGTCGAACCATACCAGTCATAAGGGATGTACTCACACCATATGTGGGCAAGGTCACCATGTGCCATGGATAACCTCATAAGGGAAAAGACAACGAAGAGACCAGAAATCTGAAAGACCCTCTTCCATCCCTCTGGAAGGGGTATTGTTCTTTTCATAAAGAATACCTCCCCCGGGTTTGATGCTGAAGTGTTATTTGATTTTTTTATCACTGATTGCATAAAAAAAACAACTGTTTTATCTTCCAAATATTCCATCCCCCGAACATCCTTATTCTGTTTTCTTCGGGTAATATATTTGTAGAAAAACTTTCACTGAAAGGAGGTATTTGTTCTATATGGAACTTTCTCTTGGTCTGTCGAAAAAACTTCTAAGGAAACTCACAGAAAGGGAGAGGTTTTCTGACTATCTCCCTTATGTAGCCTATGACCCTGAGAGTCGTATCTATCACAACATGAACTCCTGGGGATATATCTGGGAGTGCAGTCCCCTGTGGTTCATGGATGAGAAAAAGGCAAGGGGTTTCGAGAGGCTTTTCAAACTACCCTTTCCCGAGGGGTCGATCATGCAGTTCATCCTCTATGCGGACCCGAACATAAAACCCATACTCCAGAGGTTCCTCTCTTTCAAGACCTGTGACGACAGGATTCTCAAGGGGAGTCTCGAAAGGTATGCGGAATATCTCTCCTGCGGTACCGATGGTCTTGACAAACTCCAGGGTATACCTTTGAGGAACTTCAGGCTATTCGTTACCCTTTATTTCCCAGAGGATACCCGTGTGGACAACCTGAAGGATGTACTTTCCTCCATCGAGGACACACTCCGGGGTCTTGGACTCTGTCCATCGTATCTCGATGTGGAGGATTTCGTGAGGACCTTTTTCGGTCTGTTCAATGGCAGGATACCCGTTCATCTGAGATACGACCCAACAAGGGAGATACGAAGGCAGCTTATTCTTTCCGAGACCAGGATAACGAACGAGTTCGATCGTCTCGAGATAGGTTCCAGGGTCATAAGGATTGCCACACCCCGGTGTCTGCCTGTTGAGTCATCCATACTGGGTACCAATCTGCTCACCGGTGATGTATGGGGTATAAGCGGGGATCTGAACCAGATAAAGTGTCCATTCATTATAACCTGCAGTGTGATATTCGAGGACCTGAAGGGTATGATAAGGAGGAAGGCTGGTATAGTCCTTCAGCAGAAGGCAGCCGGCAGTTTCTTTTCAGGGATTGCCAGGCGGCAGGAGGAATTCCTCTGGGCTACCGACTGTATGGAGAAGGGTGTGGAGTTTCTGAGGGTGATATACACTGCGGTGGTATTCGGGAAGGACGAGGAGAGTGCAAGGGTCAACATGTCCATACTCAAGAGGATCTGGGAAGACAATAAATATGTGATGCAGGAAGACAGGGGGATCATACCCGTACTTTTCATCTCCTCCCTCCCATTTGGTCTGTACAATACCGGGGAGAACATAAAGATGCTCGATAGGGACTTCATAGTACCTGTGCCAGCCATAGCGGAACTCCTGCCCGTGCAGGCGGACTTTCAGGGTGGCAATCCCCAGATACTCTTTGTGGGGAGGAAGGGAGAGGTTGTGGGGATAGACTTCTTCGATGAGAATGTATCGAAGAACATGAATACCCTTGTGTGCGCCTCCACCGGAAGCGGTAAGAGTTTTCTGGTCAATTACATCGTGCACTGCTGTATGGCAGCGGGGGCGTATGTAAGGATCATAGATGTTGGAAGGTCGTACAGGAAACTCTGCAAGGTCTTTGGAGGCAATTACATAGAGTTCACCTCCGACAGTGACATCTCACTCAATCCCTTTTCCCACATCGTTGGTGGGGACAAAGAGGACCTTGAGAAGAACCTCTACACCATAGCACACATACTCTTGCAGATGGTCTATTCCTATTCAAATGCAGAGCCGTCCGAGACAGAGGCAACGATAATAAAGGAGGCTGTAAGATGGGTGTACGAGAACGAGGGAGAGGAAGGCAGTATAGACAGTGTCTACAGGTATCTCAAAGACTTCAGGCAGTATTCAGAGCACGAGAACATGGTAGAGATTGCGGACAGACTTGCCTTCAACCTCAGGGAGTTCACCTCCTGGGGTGCCTATGGTAAATGGTTCAGTGGCAGGTCCACACTCGATATATCGAAGGATCGGTTCGTGGTACTGGAGCTTGAGGAGTTGAAACCGAAGAAGGAACTCTTCAAGGTGGTACTGCTCCAGGTACTCAACTATGTGACCTACAATCTGTATCTTTCCGATAAAACCATACCCAAGCTCATCATATTCGATGAGGCATGGCAGTTTTTCAAGGAAGGCGGGTATCTCATCGATGTGATAGAGGAAGGAGATAGAAGAGCCAGGAAGTACAAGGGGAGTTTCATGAAGGTCGTACAGAGCATACTCGATCTCGGGCAGTACAAGAAGATAGGGGACGTATTGATGAACAACTCTGCGTACAAGTTCTATCTTGAGTCGGGCGATTTTGCCAAGGCAAAGGATGAGAAACTCCTCTATGTGGATGATTTTCTTTTGAAACTCATGCAGAGTGTCAGCAGAAATGCCCCGAAGTACTCCGAGGTGTTCGTGGATTCTCCCACGGGAAGGGGCATTGTAAGACTCGTTGTGAGTCCTCATCTTTACTGGCTTTATACCTCTTCCTCGGGGGATAACGCCAGGCTTGAGGAGCTTGTAAGTAAAGGCATGGATTATCTCAAGGCGATAGGGTTCTGACAAAAGAGGAAAGTGAGAAGAAGGGACTGGAAGGATGATGATGCAGGAGGTGGAGATGGAGATGTTCAATGGGCTTGTGAGGGTTTTCTTGAGGATGATGTATGAAAAAAACAGGCTTCTTTATCTTCACTCTGTAAAGACTGCGCGTATAGCGGACATCATCTCAAGGGGTATGAACCTTGATGGGAGGATGAGGTGGATGGTGGTTACCTCTGCGAAGCTTCATGATGTGGGAAAACTCATGGTACCTGATGATCTCTTGATGAAAAAAGGTCGCTACAAGCCCAGGGAGATGACTGCCATGATGGTTCATCCTGTCTGTGGGGCAGAGATTGTATCCCAGTACTTCAACGGGAATATATCGCTTGAGGCAGGAGAGGTCATATTTGCTATAAGGCATCACCATGAGAGGTTTGATGGCAGTGGTTATCCATCTGGACTTGTTGGTGATAACAATTCTATTGTCTCTCAGATAGTGGGGCTTGCGGACTTCTGGGCTGCGCTTACAGAGAGGAGACCTTACAGGACCCCCTGTTCGCATGACCTTGCAAGAAGGACCATTGAGGAGAACCGTAATCTATTTCATCCCGGGATTGTGAAAACCCTTCTTATGAATCTTGATGCCCTTTCCATGATACAGTATGACAGCGATTGAGTTCATAATATATCTCAGGGACAGGGGAAGACATCTTGAAGGAATAAGGTTGTGTGATGGTCTCATATCGTGTGCAAGAGACAGGTGTGATGATGCGTTTCTGGGAAGGGTCCTCAACACCAAGGGGGTGCTTCTCAAGGGGCTTTGCAGATTCGATGAGGCGGAGAGGTGTTTTATGAAGGCTATGGAGGTGGACAGAAACATAGAGTACAAGTCACTCGCCAATCTATCGATGATACGGCTGAGTCTGGGCAAACCCTTCACTGCCCTTGAGATGATAGAGAGATCACTTGAGTTGTGGTACAGGCATCCCGGTTTTGGTGTGGATGATACACTTTCGAATGAATTTGCCTACGATAGACTCTTCAAGGGGGATATACTCTTGAGTCTTGGCAGGGTGGATTCTGCAAGGGATATATACCTGTCTGCGTACCAGGTGTTCGAGGAGAATGAAGACCACAAGGGTAAGGGTATGGTCTTCCTTTCCACCTCCAGGATGTTTCTCAAGGAAGGGAGTTTCTCCACTGCATTGCACTATTCGATGAAGGCACTGGACAGTTTCTTTCTCCACGGTGGTTTCATGGAGGGGGAATCTTCTGCACTGAAGACCATATCGTTCATACTTCTCAGGAAGGGCGAGAGAAAGAAGGCAGAGGAGATACTCTCTGTGGCACTGAAAAAAGACAGGTACATGCGAAGGAAGGGTGCATGTGAATTTTCTCAACTCCACAGACTCGTACATGGCAATGAGTCATATCATATATGACATACCTGAACTCTACATGAGTCTTTATTACAACGGTGGAAGTGGTAACGATTACAAAAGACAGGCACTGGAGCTTTCGAGGGTCTTTCGTATGTGCGATGTGGAGGATGTGCTGGATGTGGGGTGTGGACCGGGGTTACATGCAGGGGAACTTGTACGGATGGGTTACAGGGTGGATATGCTCGACAGGTCAGGGAAGATGCTTGAAGTGGCAAGAAAAAACAATCCGGACGGCAGGACCATCCTGTGCGATATAGTGGATTACAGACCGCAAAGGACCTACTCGGCTGTGATATCACTCTTCCTGGTCATGAGTTACATGACGGATACACGTCACATCATCAGGGCCTTCAGGAATATCCACGATTCTATCAGGCCAGGTGGTGTATTCGTCTTTGATGTGGTCAATGCCTTACCCCTTCTCAGGGACTTCCAGAAGGTCATATACATGCGGATACCTGGTGGTGTGAACCTGTGGGAGAGAAGGGTGGATGTAAAAAGAAGTCTCCTTCATGCAAGGGGTGTATTCGTTGTCAACGGAAGGGAATATACCGATGACCATACCTTCAGGTTTTACACCCCTTCAGAGATCGTTCTTTTCATGGAGATGGCTGGATTCAGGGTACTCAGGATAGGTGATGATGTTGGGTTCAGGACCTCTGAGTGCAATGGTCCGAGGCTGTTCATCCTTGCAAGGAAGGACTGAGAGGAGATGACACTTCTCAAGTCCATAATAGGGGTTATGAGACACTCCAGAGATCATGTTCAGGTCTATGAGTGTCTTCTGTATGGATTATGTCTTCACAGTGGTGCAAGAGGTGCATTCCTCACGTTTGACTTCAGATACGTGGATATGGCTATAGGTTCCCTGAGGGATTTCGACCCTGTAGAACAGGGTCTGAATGGTATGGAACCGGGTAAGGTGATCAGGAAGGACTCACTTTATCTCTATTCATCCAGGCTTGCGGAGTGGAGTGTTGGTCTGGATGGAGGGGATGGACCTGACCCTGCCTTCGTGGAATCCCTCATATCCACTGCAACAAGTCTCTGTTCGGTCATGTCCCTGAGACCGGACAGGGTAAAAAGGGACAGACTTACGGGGCTACCTGACAGGGAAGCCATGTTCATGGACCTGAGAAAGGCAGTCTCTGGTGCGGAGAAGAATTCCATCCCCCTGCATTTTCTGTACATCGATCTGAACAACTTCAAGTCTGTAAACGACACCTTCGGTCATGCCATGGGTGACAGGGTGCTTTCGAGAGTGGCACATGATCTCGATAGGATGAGTTCTGGTTATGGTCGTGTGTACAGGGCAGGTGGGGATGAGTTCTGTGTGGTTCTTGCAGGAGTGGAGTTTCAGAAGGCATACCGGATCGTAGAACGGATAGAGGGATGTAAGTGGCATGTGGGTGGTATAACGGTTACATGCTCTGTGGGCATGTCAGGGTGGAGCGATGGTATGAAAGCAGAGGATGTGATAGAGGCTGCGGACAGGCGTATGTACGAAGTCAAACAGAGTCAGAAACAGCTCGACCTCAGAATGATGGGGACTCACAACACAGATCATCCACTGCGGTAATTCATGAGTAAAACAAGCGTTTGAGAAGCAACTGTCTTCTATATGTCCGGAAAATTGGGAGAAAAAGAACAAAATGTATCTTTATATGATAATGTCGATATATATTGTCAATACG
>WGFF01000026.1 GCA_015492355.1 Deltaproteobacteria bacterium | reverse complement strand
GGTGTAGTCTATACCCTTGTCCTTTCCACCGGCGATGAGCACCACCTGCCCTTTGATACCCCTCAGGGCTGATACGAGTGCACCCACGTTCGTTGCCTTGGAATCGTTTATATACTCGATACCGTTCACACTCCTTACAAGTTCCATCCTGTGTGGTAGTCCTGTAAAGTTGTTTATGGTATCGAGGATAATCTCTCTACCTATGCCCATGCATCTTGCAGTTGCAACGGTAGCCATCATGTTCTCTATATTGTGTATCCCCTTGAGTTTTATATCCCCGAGGGGATACTCTTCTCTACCGTAAGCCTCCGAAAGACAGACCATGGTGTCTCCTTCGAGATAGATACCCTCTCTGAGCGTACCTGTGGATGTAAAGGGAAGGATGCCTGCCTTTAAGGGATTTCGGGAGACAACCTCCTTTATGGATGGGTCTCCTGTGTTTACAATAGCCCGGTCCCCTTCTTCCTGGTTATCGAATATCCTGAACTTTACCCTCTTATATTCCTCAAATCCTGTATATCTATCCATGTGGTCCTCTGTTATGTTGAGGAGCACCGCCACAGTGGGGTGGAATGTCTTTATCGTTTCGAGGTTGAAACTACTTACCTCTATCACCATCACATCTGCGGGCTCTCCCCCCTCGAAATACTCAACCGCAGGTCTTCCTATGTTTCCGCAGACAAAGACCCTTCTTCCTGCCCTTTTCATCACCTCACCTATGAGGGTGGTTGTGGTGGTCTTGCCGTTTGTACCGGTAACAGCCACTATGGGTATATCCACGAGGGATGTGGCTAACTCGAGTTCACCTGTAATCTCGATCCCCCTCCTCCTTGCGGACTGCACAAAGGGGTGCTCAAGGGAAATACCAGGGCTTACAACAACAAGGTCTGCCCGCTCAAGGCTATCCTCCCTGTGTCCCCCTGCCTCTATCCTTATCCCCATGGATGAGAGCCCATCGACCCCCTCTATGCCCTCCAGGGGCAGGATGTCCGTTGCAATAACATCTGCACCGCATCTTCTGAGAAAGAGGGATACACTCCTTCCTGTGCGTCCCAGCCCCATGACAACCACGTTGCGACCGGAAAAGAGCCTTTTTGCCCTTTCAGGCACATCCCTGGTGTTTATGTCTCTACATATACCTGTCATCTTATCTTCAATGTACTTATGGCTATGAGCGAGAGTATTATCGCTATTATCCAGAACCGTACTATTATCTTCGGTTCTGCCCAGCCCTTGAGTTCGAAATGATGATGTATGGGTGCCATTGCAAAGACCCTCTTACCCCTCAGTTTGAAGGAGACCACCTGGAATATGACTGATACAGCCTCGAGCACGAATATACCGCCCACTATGAGGAGGAGTATCTCCTGCTTTGTTATGACAGCGAGTGTCCCCAGTGCACCACCGAGTGGAAGTGCCCCTATATCACCCATGAACACCTGTGCAGGATAGGTGTTGAACCACAGGAAACCGAGGCTTGCACCTACCATGGCACCGGCAAATACAGCGAGCTCTCCCACATTGGGGATGTACATTATCTGTAGATAGTTGGCTATCTTTATATGCCCTGTAACATAGGCAAAGAGCATGTACGTTGCCGCGGCAATGGTCATGGGACCTATGGCAAGTCCATCGAGACCATCCGTCAGATTCACCGCATTCGATGTTGCAACTATCACAAGGGTTGCAAAGGGTATGTACAGAATCCCCATGTCTATCTTAACACCCTTGAAAAAGGGTATTGTTACCACTGTATCGAAGTCACTCACATAGAGGAAGGTCGCAGCAATAACGGCAACCACGATCTGGAGTCCAAACTTAACGGATGCCCTCAGTCCGGTAGGGTCCCTGAGCATCACCTTCCTGTAGTCATCTATAAAACCTATACCCCCCATACCCACTGTTACGAAAAGGAGAAGCCATACATACTCGTTCGTAAGGTTTCCCCACAGAAGGACAGAGACTATCACCACTATCAGTATGAGTGTACCGCCCATTGTGGGTGTACCAGCCTTTGTATGATGGTTGGGTGGACCGTTCTCCCTTATCACCTGCTCCACCTGCATCACCTTGAGCTTCCGTATGATGTACGGACCGATAAGGAAGCTCAGCACAAGGGCGGTCAGAACCGCATAGATGGTCCTGAAGGTTATATACTGAAATACGTTGAATATGGTGTGATGCTTTGCAAGGGGGTATAGAAAATAATAGAACATCCCTCTTCACCTTCTCTTTATCCATGTTTCAGACCCTCTATAATATCCTCCATCCTCGCCCTTCTCGAACCCTTAACGAGCACTGTATCGCCATCCCTGAGGAGAGACCTTATCCTTTCGAGGGCATCGTCCTTCTCCCTGAACGTAAATACCCTCCCTTCTTCCATACCAGCGGAGATGGCACCATCCCTTACCTCATCCGAGAACTCACCCACAGAGAAGAGGACATCCACACCGAACCTCACAGCGAGTCTTCCCACCTCCCTGTGGAGTGTCCGTGACAGTTCTCCCAGCTCGAGCATATCCCCGAGCACAGCAAACCTCCTGCCATCCACCCCTGAAAGTGTTTCCAGGGCACATCTCACTGACTCTGGGTTTGCATTATAACTGTCATCCACAAGGGTTATACCGCCTATCCTTGTTACCTCCATGCGTCTGCCCGTGGTCCTCACTGACTCGAGCCCTTCCTTTATCTCATGGAGGTCCATATCGAAACAGAGGGCTACCGCAATGGCTGAACATCCATTAAGTATGTTGTAAAGCCCGGGCATATGGAGCCTTACCTCGACCACCTTTCCACGCACGCTGTACCTTACAGTGCTTCCCTCCAGACCGTGCAGTGAAAAATCCTCTACCCTTACATCCCCATCCCCCCTGAGGGTATAGG
>WGFF01000025.1 GCA_015492355.1 Deltaproteobacteria bacterium | reverse complement strand
TTTGAGGGAAACCCCTTTTACAAAAGGGGTTTCCCTCAGGATTCAGTCCGCAAAAGATACCCATTACCTAAGATTAAGTACTTAGAAGTCATCGTACATGTTCTTTATCTCACCCGCTGTATACACGGGACCTTCCTTGCAGATGTATATATCCCCCACATTACATCTACCGCACTTTCCCACCCCGCACTTCATCTTGTTCTCAAGGGTGGTATAGATATCCCCATCCTTGAACCCGAGCCTTTCGAGCACCTGAAGGGTGAACTTTATCATCACTGGCGGACCGCACACAACACTTACCGCATTCTTTGGTGATGGTGCCACCTCTTCAAGCACCGTGGGCACAAAGCCCACCTTGCCCTTCCAGTCCTCGGTCTCTCCACCCGGATCAACGGTCTGAACGACTGTTACATCCCCTCTTTCGTCCCAGTGCGAAAGCTCGTGCTTGTATATAAGGTCTTCCACTGTCCTTGCCCCATAGACAATGGTTATATCCCCGAACTCCTCCCGCCTGTCAAGGCAGTTCCATATAACAGACCGTACAGGTGGAAGCCCTATGCCACCTGCTATGAAGACTATGTTCTTTCCCTTCCATTCTTCCACAGGAAACCAGTTCCCGTAAGGACCCCTGAACCCTATGGTATCGCCCACAGAGAGGTTTGAAAGGGCTGTTGTCACCCTGCCGGTCTTCCTGAAGGTACACTGTATGTAGCCCTTCCTTGTGGGGGAAGAGGCTATACAGAAGGTGGACTCCCCGTATCCAAAGGCAGAATAGAGCCCGAACTGCCCTGCCTTGAAATCGAAGGTCTCCCTTATACGGGGCTCCTTGAAAACGAGCCTGAAGGTCAGCACATCGGGTGCCTCCCTGTATATATCCTCTATGGTTGCAAGATAGGGAAGATATATGTTGTTCATCCTCTCCATACCCCTTTACTGCTCCTTTGAAATCCCCTCCATGACCTCTGTTATATCGAGCCTTACAGGACACACCCTTATACATCTACCGCATCCCACACAGCCCCTTGAGGAGAATTTATTGGGATAGAAGTTGAACTTGCACATGAACCGGTTTCTCCATCTCTTGAACTGTGTATCCCTGGGGTTGTGTCCGCTTGCATGGAGGGTGAAGAAATCGAACTGGCAGGAGTCCCAGTTCTTCCTCCGCTCCCCTTCCAGGAGTCCTGCCTCATCCATTATATCAAAACAGTGACACGTAGGACACGTAAAGGTACATGCACCACAGCCGATACACTTCCTTGCAAGCTCAGCCCAGAGGGGGCTCTGGTAATTCTCCTTCTTGGAAAGCCACCCCTTTATCCTCTCCACATCTATGCCATCTATCCTCTCAGGCATGAACAAAGCCTTTGTCTTTACATCCCCTCTTTGTTCAAAGACCTCCTCGTATCTCTGAATAAAATCCCTGCCCCTGTCTGTTACAGATTCTACCACGAAATCGCCCTGCTCTGTTTCGAGAAGATATATATCCGCACCCTTCCTGCTCTCTGGTGACAGTCCCACCGTGGTACAGAAGCAATCATCATCCCCCTGTGTACATCCTATGGATATGACCGTTATCCTCTCCTCCCGCCTTGTATAGAATTCATCTATATAATCCCATGTGAACACAGCCCTCATAGACGGAAGACTCGCTGTATCGCACGGTCTTGCACCGAATATGACAGTATCAGGTGGGGTGATATCCATATTCTCAAGGTCAACCCCGCCCTTGTTCATGGAAAACCTTGCTATCACCTCTGTCTGGGGAAAGAGGAACTCCTTAAAGGAGTTCCTCGGGAGTATGTAGTTAAGTTCTATCTCCTCACCAGAACCGATAGCCCTGTAGACCACCTGACGCGTATCAACCACTGGCGCCACAAAGACCCCACCTGTGGAGGTAACGAGTTCCACAAGCCTTTTTATGTTATCCCTTCTCAGAATCATCTTATATTTTCTTTACAAGGTAAATCATTTACAAAAGTGCTCTCCCTCAGATTCCCTTTCCCAAAACCCTCTGTTCAGGGTCCTTTTGATGACCCATCACCTTACTTTATAAAATCCTCCCTGTCCTCAGGGTCGAATACCCTCAGTGGGGGATGTACCTCTGGGTCGTAGCCAGAGCTGTAGTCGAATGCCTCCTTTGCAACCATAGCCAGCTTCTGGTTGAGTATATTGAGGGGTATGTTCACAGGACACGCCCTCTCACACTCCCCGCAGAATGTACATCTACCGAAAAGATGCATAGCCCTTATAAGGTTCCATGCAAGGTTGCCCCGTGGATGGGCAGAGGTCTCTATCCACTGGGGCATGTTCTTGTCTGTTATACACCTCTCGCAGTAGCAAAGAGAGCAGACCTGCCTGCAGGCATAGCACTTTATACACCTTGAGAAATGCCCCATCCAGAACTCCCACCTCTCGGATGGGCTCATCCCCTCTATCTCCCTTATCCTGTCGAATACCACTCCCTGCGGTGTCTCTGGCGGGGTGAAGGAGACCCTCTCCCCTATGACAGTGTCCGCAAGGTGGGGATTCCTCACATCACAGTTATGGCATTTGGTGGGCATTATCTCTGGCTTCAACTCCCCCTCCCAGAGCTCCTGCCTGTAGACCACCCCGCTACAGGTCATGCCTATGATATATATATCCTCCCTCTGTATCTGTCCCTCTGCCATGAGGACGACTATGTTCCTTATATCGCATCCCTTTGCCACTATGCCTATCCTTCCGAGTGCCCTGACATCAGGATACTTACGCGTAAGATAGACGGATAGATTGTTCACACACAGGGGATTGAAGATAAGCCTTTCTGCATCCTCAGGCTTTGTTACAAAGACCGGGGTCGTGCGGGTCTTCTTCCTGTTCCAGCTGTAACCCACAACCACACCGACCGTCTTATCCTCAAGCAGTCTCCTTGCGGTATCTCTGAGTTCCCTCTCCATGCCTATTTCAACCGTCTGTATTCAAGGAACGGTCCGAGTTTTTTTACCTCTTCTGTTATCCTGTTTATAAGGTCAACCCATTTTCCTGCCTCTGATGCAGAGACCCATGAAAAATGGAGTCTACCCGTATCTATACCGACGAATTCCATGAGGTTTTTAAAACCTATCCATCTCCTCCTTGCATGGTAGTTGCCCGTTGTGTAGTGACAGTCCCCTGGATGGCACCCTGAAACGAGCACCCCGTCCGCACCGTTCTCAAATGCCTTTATAATAAACAGGGGATCTATCCTGCCGGTACATGGAAACCTTATTATCCTCACGTTGGGCTTGTACTCCATCCTGCTCGTACCCGCAAGGTCTGCACCCGCATAGGTGCACCAGTTGCACACAAAAGCCATTATCCTCGGTTCCCAGTTCTCTGACATATCCATACCATCCTTTTCAGAACGCGTTTATTGCAGCGTATATCTCCTCGTCCGTGTATCCGTTGAGGTCTATGGACTTACTCCTGCACACTGCCACACACACACCGCATCCCTGACATACCCCCTCGTTTACCCTTGCAAGCCATCTAATCGTCTCGCCCCTGCGGTCTTTCACCTCTTCCCTCTCTATTGCGGAATATGGACACGCTGTAAGGCAGTCCCAGCAGGCGTTACAGGTCATGGTATTCACCCTTGCGGTCTGGGGCTCCCTTGCGAGCTCATCACCTGCAAAGAGGGAGAGCACCTTGCTTGCAGCTGCACTGCCCTGGCTTACAGAGTCGGGTATGTCCATGGGACCTATACATGTGCCAGCAAGGTATATACCAGCGGTGGTCGTCTCAACAGGTCTCAGCTTCGGATGGTATTCGTTGTAGAAGTTGTATCTGTCGTACCCTATGCCAAGCTTCTTGGCAAGGGTGTCCGCGCCAGACCTTGCAACGATGGCTGTGGCAAGGACGACCATATCAGCCTCTATCTCCACCTGAGAACCACTCAGGGTATCAGCACCCTGTACAATCACCTTTCCGTTCCTCTCGTACACCCGTGACACCCTTCCACGCAGGTACATACTCCCCTCGTGCTCTATGGCACGTCTGACGAACTCCTCGTACCTCTTCCCACCGGAACGTATATCCATGTAGAAGACATACGCCTGTCCATCGTGTACCTTGTGCTTGTAGAGCATGGTGTGCTTTGCAGTGTACATACAGCATATCTTACTGCAGTATGGGACACCCCTCTTTTCATCCCTTGACCCCACACACTGTATGAAGACAACACTCTTCGGTACCTTTCCATCCGATGGTCTCCTTATCTCACCACCAGTTGGTCCAGAGGATGAGGCGAGCCTCTCGAACTGGAGACCATTTATCACATCCTTTATCCTTCCGTATCCGTATTCCCCGAATCTCTCGTTGGGCATGAGTTCATAGCCTGTAGCAACCACTATGGCACCGACCTTTTCTGTAACGATCCTGTCCTTCTGAGAGAAGTCTATCGCCTTGGGTCCACATACGATGGCACAGGCACCGCATTTGTTCTTCTGGATCTTTGGACAGTTCCTGGCATCTATCACAGGTATATTGGGCACTGCCTGCGGAAAGGGTGTGTATATCACCTTGCGATTCCTCAGGGCGAGCTCGAACTCGCTCCCTGACTTGAACGGACACTTCTCTATGCACTCGCCACAGCCGGTGCACAGTTCCTCATCCACATACCTTGCCTTCTTTCTTATCTCCACCGTAAAGTTTCCTATATAGCCGTCTATCCTCTCCACCTCGGAGTAGGTATAAAGCCTTATGTTCTCGTGGAGCTCTGCCTCCACCATCTTCGGTGTGAGTATACACTGTGAACAGTCCATGGTCGGAAAGGTCTCTGAAAGCCTCGCCATGTTGCCACCGATGGAAGGCTCCCTTTCCACAACTATGACCTCCACCCCACCGTCAGCCATATCGAGTGCCGACTGGATACCAGCAATACCTCCGCCTATTACAAGTGCCCTCTTGGTGATGGGTATCTTTATCTTAGTAAGGGATCTGCTCCGCTTTACACGCTCGATGGTCATCCTTGTAAGGTCGATACTCTTGATGGTGCCTGTTTTTTTGGTCCTGTCGTGATGCACCCACGAGCACTGTTCACGTATGTTGGCTATCTCGCACCTGTAGGGGTTCAGACCAGCGGATTCTGAAGCCTTTCTGAAGGTCTTTTCGTGCATGTGGGGAGAACAGGCCGAGATGACAACACTGTCGAGCCTGTGCTCCTTTATGGCGTTCTTGAGCATCTCCTGACCGGGCGAGGAACACATGAACTTGTAGTCACAGGTAAATACCACCCCTGGAAGCCCTGCCACCTCCTCAGCCACCTTCTTTGTATCGACAGTGGATGCTATGTTGTTTCCACACTGACAGATGAATACACCCACACGGGGCATCCCTGACCTCCTTATAACTTCTGGGGAAGGTAATCTCCCCCTCCCCTCAGGGTTACATCATACGGGTCCTGTACAGGGGTCTTCTGTTCCCCTCCTGAAACCCGGTGCTACAGGATACCCTTTTCCCTCAAAAGGGGGCGTACATCCCAGAGGTTTCTCTCAAAGCCGAGGTTTCTTTCGTCCTGTCCGAGGGCGAGTCCGAGGAGCTGGGTGAAGTACACAACAGGCACCTCCCTGTAGCCTGGTGTCTCCTGGACCACCTTCTTCTGGCTCCTCTCCAGATTGTACTGGCACAGGGGACAGCTCGTAACTATGAGCTCTGCTCCCCTCTCAACCGCAGAGGTCATGACACTGCCAGAAAGCCTCACCACCACATCCTCCCTCCACATACCGAGATGTGCCCCACAGCACTCAACCCTGTTGGGAAACTCCACAGGCTCTGCACCGAGGGCAGAAAAGAGGTCCTCAATCACCCTCGGTGATTCTGCATCGTCTATACCCATATCCTCAAAGGGCCTCAGGAGCATACATCCATAGTATGCACCTATCCTCACACCCTTAAGGGGTCTACAAACCTTCTCCTTTATCCTTTCAAAACCGACCTCGTCCCTTAAGACCTCAAGAAAATGCCTTACCTCCACACTCCCGTCGTAGTCCTCTTCGAGAAACTCATTGAGTATGCGTCTTTTTTCCCTGTCGTCCCGTACAACCCTGTTGGTACGCTTAAGCACGTTGTAACACACAGAACAGAGGGTCGTAACCCTGTCCCCCTCTTTTTTCACCTCTGCGAGCACCTTCATGGCACCTGCAAGCCCCATGGTGTTGTCAGGGGTGAGCGGAAAGGACGCCCCACAGCAGTTCCACTTCCTCAGTTCCTCCATCTCCACACCGAGCACACCGGCACACCTCCTCGCTGTGAGGTCGAAATCCCTGGAAACGGTGTTGAGCGTGCACCCTGGATAGTAAGGTATCTTCATGGTCTTTCACGATCCCTTAAAAACCTCTGGTACTGGGTCATCAAATCGGACCTGAATCTTTGTTGTGGGTAAAACCCTTCGGGCTATCGCCCTTTTCTGGTAAAAAGGTGTTTTCCCCTGTCCCCTTTCCCGAAAAACTTTAGATCAAAAGTTTTGGGGAAGGGAGTTTGAGGGAAACCCCTTTTGTAAAAGGGGTTTCCCTCACCCTGTCTCAATGGAGCCACAGTGGTGGGTCTTATCCAGGGGTCCTCCACCGGGGCTACTTTTCTGCCTTGAGGTTTACCAGTTCGTATATACGTACAGCCCGTTCCTTACCCTTGACCTGCACCTCCTCCAGTCCTGTAAGCCTCACGTGTCCTATACGTGTCCTGCCTTTGCTGTCCCTGAAGAGTTCCTTCAGTCTTTCGCAGGTGAACTCGGTTATGAGTATGTGGGTATTGTACCTGCGTGTAAGTCCCTCCACCCTTGCCCCGAGGTTGACGTTGTCACCTATGATGGTGTAGTCCATCTTCTTACCCTCTGCACCTATATTACCGACGAGTACCTCTCCTGTGTTTATACCTATTCCCATATCGAGGGGCTCCTTTCCTTCGTTTATCCACTTCCTTCTCAGCTCCTCCAGCCTCTTTACCATGTGGAGTGCGCACCTTACCGCAAGTTCTGCATGGTTTTTCTGCTCAAGCGGCGCGCCCCAGAATGCCATAATCTCGTCACCCACGAACTTATCCAATGTCCCTTCCCATTTGAACACTATCTCTGTCATGGCTGTAAGATATTCGTTGAGTATGGTTACCACCTCCTCAGGTCCCCTCTTTTCCGAGTAACTGGTAAAGCCCCTGACATCCGAAAAGAGTACGGTCACCTCCCTTCTGAACCCACCGAGCCTTGCCATATCAGGGTTCTTGAGGAGTTCGTCCACCACCCTCTCTGTCACGTAACTCGAAAACATCGCCCTTATCTCCCTTGCACGCCTCTCCTCTGTGAGGAAGCGATAGGCAGTAAGGGATGAGTACATAAGGACGATGGTAAGGGTGGGTATGAGTACATCTATCCACAAGCCATGCATCACGAATAGATACTGCGAGACCGCAAGGTAACCCGCAAAGAGTCCGCCAGCAAATATACCGCCACCGAGGGCTCTCATCCCTGGAAGCCCTGCACCCATAACAATCCCGAAGAGTACGATTACCATTACGTCAACAAGCCTTGTGGATTCCTCGCGTCTCAGGAAGTTCTGATGTATTATATTCTCTACCACTGAAGCCTGTTTCTCTATACCGGGTATCTGTGCAAAGGGTGTTATGTGTATGTCCGTGGTGCCGAGGGCTGTTGTACCCACGAGGACTATCCTGTCCCTGAAGGCATCCTCAGGTATCTTCCCTTCCAGCACATCCACAGCAGAGTAGGTGGTGAATGTGCCAGCCCTGCCACTGTAGTTTATGAGCACCCTTCCAGATACATCCGTGGGAATGTACATCTCGCCCATTATCACACCCTCCCCGAGTATCACCACCACCTCGTCCCTCCCGTAGCCGAACCAGTGCCTTGCTATCTCCACACCGAATGAAGGATAGTACATCCCGTCCAGCTCCACATAGAGGGGCTCCCACCTTATGGCACCGTCCCTGTCGTACTGGGTATAGACATGCCCCACAGACCATGCAGAGAGGACGAAATCCTCAAGAGAAAGGAGTGCACCACTGGCAACTATGGGTAGATAGTACTCTCCCTCCCTGACTATCATGAAGGGATAGTCGTATACAAGGTCGGGTATATCCCTTTTTTCAGGGGTCTCTTCGTAGATTGTGGGCACATGGAGCACAAGGGGGAGTATCACATTACCTGCCCTTTCTATTGACTGGCTGAGTCTTGCATCCACATCACCCTCCCTTTCCAGGTCCCTTAAGTGTTTCAGGAAGGCGGGATTGTCCATACCCATGGCTTCATAAGCCCTGATGACCTTTCTTATTGTCTTCAGGGTCTCTGTAGCCTGTGGTTCGGAAAAGATTATATCCACACCGATGGTCCTTGCCCCTCCGGATGAGATTGCATCAATAAGGTCTGCTATCCTGTCCCTTGACCAGGGCCATCTCCCCACCTCCTTGAGGCTCCTGTCGTCTATACCCACTATGACTATCTCATCACCAGGGTTGAGACTCCCTCTCAGAAGAAACCTGAGGTCAAAGGTCTTTGCCTCGAGGAACTCTATGAACACGGGTCTTATAATGGAAAGGACGATAGAAAGGAGCACAATGGCGACTGCGATGAGTACAGAGGGTTTAAGGATGGACCTCCCTGAAGGACTCATCCCCTTTTCGCTCCTGAAAAGGCAAGGTCTCTTCTTCCGGACGGGATGTTCGCTGTAGACAATGTACTATTCTCCGCACTGTAGTGCCTGGTCTTCTGTCGTGTCAGTGGTTGTTATCGTGGTGGAGACGTCCGTCACTGTCGGGGTGACGGGTGTAAATGGTACGTTCACGGTGTTTACCTGCAAGGTTGAGGTCTGGACAGTCGGTGTCAGTGTATTTATGATGGTACATGTGGTGCCTGCCTCGCCGGTGGAGGTGAGTTTCATCACCCAGAAGTCCTGCATGTCATTGCCGGCAGGGTCTGCAAACCCTGCTGTAACGTATCCGCCATCCGATGTCTGGTGTACGTAGTTTATGCCCTCTCCATAGGCAGTATTCGGCATGGAATATGACCGTGCCCAGTCAACGTTACCGGAGCCATCGAGCCTCAGGAGCACTCCCTTCCATGGTGATATGCTCAGGTCTCTACCAGCAACAATGTATCCGCCATCCGTTGTCTCATAGAGGTACCCTGTGGTCGTGTCCATATTGCTATAGGACCTCTGCCAGACCACGGTCCCGTCACTGGAGAGTTTGAGCACGATACCGCCCAGGTTCCCATCATAGCCCAGAACCACGTACCCTCCATCCATGGTCTCGTGGACCGCTATACCGTCCTCTCCGTATACGGATTCCCCGTAGGTCCTCTGCCACTGTACTGTCCCATCACCTGCCAGTTTCACCAGCCATATATCATCGAGCCCCTGCCCGGCTGACGAGGTGCTACCAACGGCTATATATCCACCGTCCGAGGTCTCCTCTATCGCATTTATGATATCGTTACCACCACCACTGGCGTAAATGGACCAGTCTACATTCCCACCAGCATCGAGCTTGATTATCCAGCCGTTGTCACTACCCGAGGTATTGTACCTCCCAGCCACTATGTATCCGCCATCAGAGGTCTGGCGTATCATGCGGTCTCCCCAGTCATCGCCGTTACTGTCGCCGTAGGTCCTCTGCCATTCCGCACTGCCGTCTCCACCGAGTTTCACAATCCACAGGTCATAACTCCCCACCCCTGGCAACTGGGTGGCACCGAGGGCTATGTATCCACCGTCCATGGTCTGCTGGACGGAGTACAGCGAGTCCCCCCACGTGTTCCCGTAGGTCTTCTGCCATACGGGTATACCGTTACTGTCCAGATCGAGTATCCAGCCATCGGAGCCCAATCCTGCACCACGTGAGCCCACTGCTACGTATCCCCCGCCCTGGGTCTCGTGCACCTCGTAGGCTACACTGTCGTAGTCAGGTTCACGTTCGTAAGTCCTTATCCATGAGGTAAGGGACAGCCCGGAGCCACCACACAGGGTAAGTGGAGCCCCCTGTGTGTCCGTGGAGGAAAGGGCGCTCTGGGATTCCATGATGTCCGCATCCACAGGCGTGATAGTGGTGTCCTGTGGTGTAACGGACACATCCGTTACATCGGGTGTCCATGTACCCTCGAACCAGCACGAACCGCCACCTGTATCCCCTGTCGAGGACAGGCTGAATACCATGAATGCAGGGATGTGGGTATCCCCGATATCGGTTGTTCCTGCCCCGATGTACCCGCCATTACTGGACCCCTTTACATCAGTTATGTTGCCGTACCCACTACTGTATTTACTGTATTTAGCCCAGTCAACCGTACCATCACCCCTGAGTTTCATGAGTAATTGATACCCATACGATTCCATGTAGCCACCTACGATGTAACCGCCATCGCCGGTCTCACGGATGACATAGAAGAAGGCAGAGAGGGTAGGGTCTGCATAGGTCTTCTGCCAGAGGGTATTACCGTTGCTGTCCATCTTCATCACCCAGCCGTACGTCCTGCCTGTATTCGGATCGTATCCATATCCTGCCACTATGTACCCTCCATCCCGGGTCTCATGGGCTGACAAGGCATATTCGGTACCGGTGGGGGCGGAGAAGTCGTAAATCTTCTGCCAGGCTATGGTGCCGTCGCTGTTGAGCTTGAAGATACAGCTCCTTGAATCTCCCGATATGACCGTCGAGCTCCCTGCCACTATGAATCCACCGTCCGAGGTCTCCTCTATGGAATAGGCGGAATCAAGGGCGGCAAAATCGTACACCTTCTGCCAGACCACCGTGCCATCGGACCTGGTCCTCACTATGAGTATATCCGTAAAGGAGGAATCGCCACTCGTTCCAGCGATGACATAACCCCCGTCCAGGGTGTGAAAGAGAGACCATCCATAGTCATTCACCCCACTCCCGTAGGTCTTCTGCCAGACTACGTTACCCGTATCGTCGATCTTCAGGAGCAACATATCCACCCCGCCCGCCCCTGAGGAGTCTGTAAATCCTCCCACAATGTATCCACCATCTGTCGTCTCATAGACGGCAGAGGCTATATTCATGCCAGTACCACCATAGGTCTTCTGCCACTGGGGTGTACCGTCACCCGCAAGCCTCATCACCCATATGTCACTAATACCCACTGCATAGTACGACCCAGCAACTATGTAACCACCATCGGACATCTCTGTAACATACTGTGCCCTACCACCGTAATTGCCCAGGCCGTATACCTTTACCCAGTAGGGACTTGTGGATGATGTGGTAACCGCCTGCATCTCTATGGTCACGGTGGTGGCAACACCGGAGACGAGATCGACCACAGTGCTACCCTGATAGAGGAGGTCTCCTGTGCCAGAGGTACCGCTATAGGCACTGGCAATGAACCTCCTTGCAGGCCCTGATGGCACATGGTACTCTCTGGTAACACTGCCCCCGGGGGATACATCAAAGGTATCCACGATGGTATCCATGTCAGACCCACTTATCTCCACGGTCATGGACCGTATGGTATCGGGCACGGTCTCTGTCATAGCCCTGTACGAGCCCCTGTCTGACGGTACGTAGAAGGTAAGACTTACAGGTGTACCTCCCCCTCCCTCCTCCCTCCCGCAACCGGAAAGGAGGAAGAGGATAACCACAAGCACCATCCTGTACGGACCCCTCTGTCCTGACACCTACAGATACCCTCCCTCTAACTGATTCACTGCCCGGGGAATATGACCTTCACATCCACCGGGGTGCTCAGGACCTCCTCCCTGGTCTCGCTTATGGGTACTACAATCGGTGGTTCTGGCTCTTCGGTCCACTCGTCTGTCACAGGGACACCGGGCTCTTCAACGGTCTCCATATCCGTTATATCCTTCTCTGTCTCGACCTCTGGCAGGACATCCCTTTCCTGGTCTGTCTCACCCTCTTGTGGTGCGGTGTCCTGGAGATGGGGTGCCACATCCCCCGGGGTTATGGTCCTCGGTGCCATCGGAGGACGCCCCAGTTCAACGGTGGTTGCCTGGTATGCCCTGAGGAATACCTCTCCAACCACCGATGGGTCTATGTTCCTCACACCGACCACCCCCTCCACGACCATCACATCCGTTGCAAGGGGCTTTATTATCACAAAAAAGTCCGTTCCCCTCACCGCTGCCACTGCAGTGGGGGTCTCAACCTCGAACCTTGATCCCTCGCCCTTAAAAACCCCGGGCACAACTGTCCTCAACCTGCCTCTAAAACCCCTGAGCACACAGCTCCTCTTCTCCCCGTCAGGCTCGAACATAAACTCCTTTATCTCGACCCTGGACCTCTGGGCGATATTGAGCCTGCTTCCGTCCTTAAAGGTTATCTGTGCCCTCGACCTGGACTTTGTCCTCACTATATCACCCACAGAGACCTCATCTCCCGCCTTCACGCTTACAGCCCTCTTCTCACCCACCCTGAGTATATCCACCCTTCCCCTCACAAAGGTGAAACTCCCCACCACCTCTGCCACCACCCTCTCTGGAACAAACACCGAAACCGCCGAAAGCACAAAGACCCAGAGGAGTATGCACCTGGCCGAAAGGTACCTTCCTGTAAAGACACCCCTTACCCTTCCAGAGGGGTAGACCACCCTCCCCTGGATAGAGGTCTTCTCCCTAATAGAGATATTCCACTCCCAGTCCATAGATGTTCCTTGTGTAGTCGTATATCTTGAGATTGGAGTCACTCCTTGTAAAGGAGTAATGAAGCCTTACTGAAAGCGCACCCCTTGTGTATACGAGTTCTGGTGTTGCGGTATATATAAGGTCCTTTCTCTTCCTGCCATAGACTGTATGGGTATTGGTGTAGTCCTGCAGGTATGCACCTGTTGTGATACGAAGGGAGAGGGGTTTCAGTACGGAGTAGTATAGATAGGCTGATACCCTGTTGCCCCTGTAATCCCAGTTCCTGCCGTCCGTATCCTCGCTGTCATAGGTGTATCCCAGAAGGATATATCCCCTGCTGGTAAGGGTGGAAAGGTACTGGACACCCACGCTCAGGTTTGTCGCATCCCTGTCCTCGTCCCCACCGACCCTCTCGTATGAGAACTCCTTGAAAAGCACACCACCTGTAACAGTAAGCTCCCATCCTTTCTCTCTCCTGTACGTGTATGACGGCTTTATCGCGACCATCTGAAGGTAGGTATCGTTGTTGAGGAAGAAGTGCTCGTAACTTGTAAGGAGATCTATCTCTCCCACCCGGGTGCCTATACTGGGTGTGAGGGCGAGCCTGTGTGCCTGGATGTCGAGTTCGTTGAGATCGTAGTGGAGGGATTGATAAAAGGCATAACTTGCGGTGAGCCCTGCTGGTCCGGGTATATCAGGGGTATAGTCTGCCATCAGGGTGAAGACATGCCTTGAATCCTCCTCCCCTTCTATCCTGACACCAGAGACCTCTTCCGAGGGTTTTAAGAGTACATTGTCATCGTACTGGAAGGAATAACTCAGGACCACCCTCAGGGGGCTCTTCTTCTCGATAGTAGAGAGTGTATCCAGTCCCTTTCTGGCATAGGATGCGACAGGGGAATCGCTGTACTCAGAGACCACCCTCTCAAAATACCCCCTTGCATCCACAAAAGACCCCTTCTTCAGGTGAATGAGCCCTAAGAGATACATGGTGCGCGGCGGGTCCACCCCCTTTTCCATTGCAGTGGAGAGCGCCTCCTCTGCCTCCTGGAGGAGGTTCAGTCCATAGAGGACCTCTCCAAGATGGAGGTATGCCTCATGGAGGGCGGGATTCAGCGAAAGTGCCTTCTCGAGGAACTCCCTTGCCTCATGGTACTGTAGCATCTCCTTGTATGTGAGACCCGTGTAGTAGGCGGATGTGGCAGGGTCTTCACCGGCGTTGTATGCCCTGAGAAGGCTTTCGAGTGCCTCTTCGTAGTTCTCATCCCTGAAATCCTCTATTCCCTGCTGAAGATAGGACCCACCCTCTCCTGCAAGGGAGAGACCATTACCATGGATGAGAAGGAAGGTGAAAGCGAGTAAAAACACACAGACCCATCTCACACAAGCACCTGCTGATATGATTTACCTTGAGGGGAGAAGCCAACCCTCTGATGTCCCGCTGGTACTATAAAACAAAATACCGCACAAGTCAACCCCTGGCTTTGTCCGCAAGTGCCCTCTGGACCTCCTCTGCCATCTCCTCTGCCTTTGTGATAGGGTCTGGTGCATCCCTCAGGGGCCTTCCAACCACTATGTAATCCGCTCCACTGTAGATGGCTTCATAGGGGGTTACCACCCTTTTCTGATCGTCCTCAGTGAGGTCTTCTGAGGTCCTTATACCAGGGGTTACAACTATAAAATCCCCTCCCAGGTGCCTCTTTACCACACCAGCCTCCCTGCCAGAACATACAACACCGCTACAGCCTGCCTTTCTTGCAGTCCTTGCCCTGAGAAGTACAAGTTCCTGCAATGCCCTGTAGGCAGGGTCTATACCCATCTCCTCAAGGTCATCTTCGGAAAGACTCGTAAGGAGTGTGACACCGAGGGCCTTAACAGGTCCTCTCAGGGCATCTATACTCGAAAGCGCCCTGCTCCCCTCACAGTGTACGGTTGTAAACTCCACACCCAGATTCGATATAGCCCTGTAGGCAGACCTAACTGTTGCCGGTATATCGTGGAATTTGAGATCGAGGAATATACCCCTTCCTGAAACCTCCCTTACAGCCTTTACTATGTCCGGACCACAGCTTACAAAGAGTTCAAGCCCTATCTTGAAGAGCCCCACACTGTCTTTGAGCAGTCCTGCATAGTGGAGTGCTTCCTTTCTGGTAGGAAGGTCAAGGGCAAAGATGATTCGATCCCTTGGAGCAGGCTTTTTTCCCTCTACCCGCACCCTCTCTCCCTGTAGACCCTCAGGAGTTCTTCCTTTGTGAAGATGGCTTCAAAGGGGCACGTTACCCTTTCCTCTATCCTCTCTCTACCGCCTTCCTGTCTGTCCACAAGTGCCATTACCTTCTTTACGGTGAATCCTGCCTCTTCCACCCTCTCTATAGCCTTGAGTGTGGATGTACCCGTTGTAAGCACATCGTCTATGACCACCACCTGTGAACCCTTCTCAAGCCCCCCTTCTATCCATCTCTGGGTACCGTATCCTTTCGGCTCCTTCCGCACTATGAACACATCGAGTGGTCTGCCCTCGAGTGTACTTGTGAGGGCTGTGGCATAGGCTATGGGGTCTGCCCCGAGTGTGAGCCCGCCGATAGCCTCTGCACTAACATCCCTTAAAGACTCAAAAAAAACCCTGCCCACCAGGACCATACCCTGGCTGGAAAGGAGTGTCCTCTTGGCATCTATGTAGACATTGCTCTTCCTTCCGCTTGAGAGGGTGAAACCTCCCTGTGGGTCATAGAAGAAGGACTTTTGCGACAGAAGATGGAGTAACCTTTCCCTTGCATCCATAAACCGTATCCTTCAATCCCTGTTGTGTGTGTCCCTCCCGGTCCTGGTATGATGGAGAGCCTTGAGAAGGTCCCTTATCCTCTCCTCCACAGGGTCTATCTGGAGGGGTATGCCATGTTGTTTGCCCGTGTTCTTTGTCATGGATGGACCTCCACGGGAGAGCCACCTGAGTATGTAGTTATTCTTCTCCTGGATGAACCTTTCAGTGTTTATCTTGCTCATGATTCTCACCCCCTTGTGTTTTTAAAAACTCTTTTCAAGATTACAAATCTTGAGGAAGGGTGTTTCAAGGGTGAGTTGGTGGAGTCAGAGATAATTGTATTCGAATATCCTGTTTTCATAATTCCTGAGTATCACCTTTCCCTCTGCCTGTGAGATCATGTACACCGGACCGACCGGTATCTTTCCCCCTCCGCCCGGTGCATCTATTACAAAGGTGGGCACTGCGTAGCCTGTGGTGTGTCCACGGAGTTTTTCGATTATATCTATACCTGTTGATACCGGGGTTCTGAAGTGTGCAGTTCCCATGGCGAGGTCACACTGGTAGATGTAGTAGGGGCGCACCCTTATCTTGAGCAGTTCGTGCATGAGTTTTTTCATCACCGCTGGTGTATCGTTTATGCCTTTAAGGAGCACCGTCTGACTGCCCAGCGGAATACCCGCATCTGCAAGGAGGGTGCAGGATTTTCTGACCTCCGGGGTTATCTCCTTGGGATGGGAGAAATGTATGCTCATGTATACGGGATGGTACCTCTTGAGCATATTGACGAGGTGGGCATCTATTCTCATGGGCAGTGTAACCGGTATGCGTGTGCCGATGCGTATTATCTCTATGTGTTCTATGGTTCGGAGTCTTTTGATATAGTATTCGAGCCGTTCTGTGGAGAGTATGAGGGGGTCTCCCCCGGATATGAGTACATCCCTTATGGAGCGATTGGCTTTTATGTAATCCATCGCCCTCTCAAAATCCTCCCTGGTAAGGGGGGAGCGTTCAGAGCCCACCATCCTCTTTCTCGTACAGTATCTACAGTAGGTTGCACAGAGGTCTGTAACCATGAGGAGGACCCTGTCAGGGTATCTGTGCACAATGCCGTGGACTGGCTGGTGTTCGTCCTCACTGCACGGGTCTATGAGTTCGTGTGCGGAGACACTGAATTCCTCTATCCTCGGGATTGTCTGTTTTCGTATGGGGCAGGCGGGGTCTTTTCTGTCCATGAGTCTGAAGAAATAGGGGGTTATAGCCATTGCGAGGCGTCCCTTCGACCTTTTCGTTCCCTCGAGTTCCTTTGGTGTGAGGTGGAGGAGTTTGCGGAGGAGTTCGATAGAGGTGATTCTGTTCTTCATCTGCCACTTCCAGTCCCACCATTGTGGAAACATGTGTGGAGCCTCTATTACCTTGAGGAGTTCCGGTGGTGTCTTTGTTGCGGTACGGTGCTCGGGTGGTTCGGAGTTTATCAAAACTCCTTCCATCTCCTCTCTCCTCCTACGTGGAAGGGGTGTTTTCATTCCTTATAAGCGAAAGCTGGGGGTTGGAGAGTTCCTCCATCGCCTTTTCATAGGCTATCTTGTATTTAAACCCCTTTTTGAGGTACTTCCAGATGTATTCGACCTTTTTTACGTCTTCCTCTGTGTACTCCCTGAATTCCTTTTCCCCGATGACGGTCTTCCTGGGTCTGATGTAGCCCTTTTGTTCGAGGTAGTAGAGCTTGTGCCTTGGTATGTCTATCCTTTTCAGGAGTTCTGGAGTTCTTATGCCCATGAGGAC